>CANGGG010000054.1 GCA_947453415.1 Bacteroidota bacterium
AATGAATTTGGGATTACACTCATTGGTTTTTTAAGAGATAATAGGTTCAATATATATAGTGAAGCCCAAAGAATTCAGCATGTAAATAACCATTAGCAATTATTTGAAAAATATTTGTTTAAGTATAATTTTTAATGAAACTTTTTTAAAAGCATTTTGTTAAAACAATAAAAAATAAAGATAGAAATTATAAAATGAGTAAACAAATTGAAAAAATAAGAAATTCGATTGATACATTAAGACAAGAAATTATCAATCATCAAGTATATTCAATTATAAAAGATGTAGATGATTTAAAAATTTTTATGCAATACCACGTATATGCAGTTTGGGATTTCATGTCGTTATTAAAAACTCTTCAAAATAACCTGACTTGTACTACTGTTCCTTGGTTTCCCAAGGGTTCTGCAGAAACAAGACACTTGATAAACGAAATAGTAGTTGGTGAAGAATCAGACATTGATTTAGCAGGAATTAGAAAAAGTCATTTTGAATTATATTTAGATGCCATGAATCAATGTGGTGCGGATACCAGTCAAATTGAAAAGTTTATTGCAACACTTAAAAATACTGGCAATTTTAATTCTGCATTTTCAGCTGCTGAAACACCAAAAGAAGCACGTGATTTTGTGAATTTTACTTTTGAAATTATAAATAGTAATAAAGATTATTTACAATCAGCAATATTCACATTCGGTCGTGAAGACCTCATACCATCCATGTTTATTTCAATTGTAAACGACATTCATAAAAACTTTCCAGAAAGCATTTCAATTTTCAAATATTATTTAGAAAGACATATTGAAGTTGATGGTGATCATCATAGTCATCTTTCACTACAAATGACAACAAACTTATGTGCCAATAACGATCAGTATTGGGAAGAAGCGGAACAAGCAACTATTGAATCATTGAATAAACGTATTGAACTTTGGAACGGTGCATATCATCAAATATTAAATAAAACAATTAGTACCAATAATAGTTAATTTAAATAAGTGAAGTAAATAACTTATCTGTTCAATAGGAGCTATTCCTCCCTTAAAAAATTATTTTATTGATGATAATTTTTATTGAATAAAATATAAAACCCAAAAAATATGAAATTATCAAATAATAAAATTTTAGTTACAGGTGGTGCAAGTGGCATTGGTTTAGGACTTACCGAGCGTTTTCTTCAAGAAAACAATACGGTTATAATTTGTGGCAGACGAGCAGATGTTTTAAAAGAAGTTTCAGACAAACATCCGTCAATTATAACAAAAGTTTGCGACTTGTCGATAGAAACAGAACGTATGGCACTTTATAATTGGGTTTTAACAAATCACCCTGATTTAAATATGCTGGTAAATAATGCAGGAATTCAAAATTGGATGAATATTGCTGATACAGATTTTTATTCAAAAGCAGTAAATGAAATCAATACAAACGTATTAGCACCTATTCATTTAACATCGCTTTTTTTAAATTTAAAATCGTTGGATACTGTTATGAATGTAACATCGGGATTGGCATTTGTTCAACTTACAAAAGTTCCTGTGTACTGCGCTACCAAAGCATTTTTTCACTCATTTTCCCTTTCACTAAAACATTTGTTAAAGGAAAAAAATATAGCAGTAATTGAAATCATTCCACCTGCATTAAATACCGATCTTGGAGGTAAAGGATTGCACGATACACAACCACCAGTTTCAGATTTTATAAACTCCATATTCCAACAAATGAAAGATGGCAAAACTGAATTAACTTTCGGATTCAGTGAAATCATGGCTAAATCAAATCCGGAAGAATTACAAGCTGTTTTTAATAGAATGAATCCAACATAAATTGAGTATAATTATATTAACTTTAATTTTCATGACTTCAGTATTATAGCATACATATATAACAACAACAAATTTTATAATTTAACTTTCTAGTTTTAAAGGTAAAAACTTATAAAAATATTACTTTTGAAAGCAGAAAAAACTTTAATTAATTTAATCAATAATGAAACACTTAAAAATATTCACTTTACTTACATTTACAATTATATCTGTTTGCATTGCAACAGCCCAACAATTAAAAATAGTGGGACAAATGAAAGATGTTATGAAGAAAGGTAAGCTATTTGGCAATATAAACCTTGACACCATTGAAAATAAAGAACATTTATATGGACTTGGGCCCATTGAATATTTAACAGGTGAAATATTAATTATTGATGGAAAGTCATATCAATCAAATGTATTAGCCGATTCAACTTTAAAAGTAGAAGAAACTTATCAGTTAAAAGCTCCATTTTTTAGTTATACCAATGTTTCAAAATGGTATGATCAAAGTTTGCCAGACAGTATACAAACTATTAAACAATTGGAGATTTATTTGAATCAAATAACCAAAAATTCACCACGACCTTTCATGTTTAAATTGATGGGAACTGTTGAAAAGGCAAGCATACATGTTGTTAATTTACCTAAAGGTTCAAAAGTAAAGTCACCTGAAGATGCACATAAGGGGAAAGTAAACTATAATTTATGGAAAAAAAATTGTGAAATTATTGGATTTTTCTCTACTGATCATCAAACAATTTTTACGCACCACGACACATTTTTACACATGCACCTTATTACAGCTGATAGAAAAAAAATGGGGCATTTGGATGATGTGTTTTTCAAAAAAAATACTATGGTGCTTTCCCTACCATTTGAATAGTTTAAAAAGTCAGTTGTAATTTTAACTTTTAAATAAGCAAAAAACAATTTTCAGTAAAAAAGCAAACATTTAACAATAAAAAACCGCTACTCGAATCATATTCGTTTATATTTTCAATTTATAATTTCGTTGTTCATTCAAAACAAAAAATGATGTAATGACGAAATATAAAAACAATGACCATTCAAAGCAAAAAATGGCACTTGCTTTTTGCTTAATAATCATCCTATTTACCAATTGTAACAACAAAAATACTGCGAAAATAAAGACAACGGAAACTGCAATTGCTGAGTTAACCGCTCCTCCATTTGTACCTATACCTGTTGGAAACAGAGCTGCTATGAAACTGGTGGTTAGCATGGAAATTATAGAAAAAGAAGGTGAATTGGCTGATGGAGTTAAATACATTTATTGGACTTTTGGCGGCAGTGTTCCTGGTAGTTTTATTAGAACCAGAGTAGGTGATGAAATAGAATTTCACTTAAAAAATAATCCAGAAAACAAACTTCCACATAATATTGATTTAAATGCTGTAACAGGTCCGGGAGGCGGAGCGGCATCATCGTTTGTAGCTCCTGGCCATGAGGTAGTTTTTTCATTTAAAGTGCTTAACCAAGGTTTGTTTGTTTACCATTGCGCCACTGCACCAGTGGGCATGCATATTGCCAACGGCATGTATGGTTTAATATTGGTAGAACCTGAAGGTGGCCTAACTCCAGTTGATAAAGAGTATTACATTATGCAAGGCGATTTTTATACCAAAGGTTCTAATGGAGCTAAAGGTTTACAACAATTTGATATGGCAAAAGCTATTAAAGAAGAACCCGATTACGTGGTCTTTAATGGCAAAGTAGGCTCATTAACTGGCGATAATGCGATTACTGCAAATGTGGGTGAAACAGTTAGGTTATTTGTGGGAAATGGTGGACCAAATTTGGTATCATCATTTCACGTGATTGGCGAAATATTTGACAATGTAAATATAGAAGGAGGTTCGCTAATAAACCATAATGTACAAACTACTTTAATACCTGCTGGTGGTTCTACCATTGTAGATTTTAAAGTAGAAGTTCCAGGAACTTTTATCCTTGTTGACAATTCAATATTTAGAACTTTTAATAAAGGCAGTTTAGCCATGCTAAAAGTTTCCGGTAATGCCAATAAAAATATTTTTTCAGGTGAAAAATATGACACTGTTTACCATCCGGAAGGTGGAACAATTCAGGAAATGCCAGCCAATACTTATGAAACAAAAACTCTTAAACCTACAACTTTAAAAGAAAGAATAGCTGAGGGGCAATCAATATATAATAACAATTGTTTTGCTTGCCATCAAATAACAGGCCTAGGATTACCAAATGCTTTTCCACCTTTGGCCAATTCCGATTATTTAAATGAGGATGCCAACAGGGCAATAAATTTTGTTTTAAAAGGGCATTCGGGTGAAATCAGAGTAAATGGTAAAAAATATAATAGTGTTATGACTGCACAAGTATTAAATGATGAAGAAATAGCCAATGTATTAACTTTTGTTTACAATAGTTGGGGTAATAGCAAAAAAGATATTTCAACTCAATTGGTTTCAAAAATTAGAAATATGAAATAAAAAACATTTAAAAGTAACAATAAACTTATGAAATTAAATAAAAATAAATTAGTAGTTATAGCAAGTATTTTAACCATCGTTTCTTGCAATAATAATAAGTCGAATGATGAAAATAATTCAGGTAAAAATACCAAACAAAAAGAAATACATAAAGTAAAAAATATAGATGAAGCACTCACAGAATTGAAATATGGTAACAACCGATTTTTAGATAATGCTTTTATAAACACCAATTACAAAGAACAAATAGAAGCAACTAAGGGAGGCCAACATCCTCATTCATTTATATTAACTTGTATAGATTCAAGGGTTCCACCAGAAATAATTTTTGACCAAGGAATTGGAAATATTTTTGTAAGCAGATTGGCAGGAAATATTGAAGATGACGATGTATTGGGGAGCATGGAATTTGCTGCTAAAGTTAAACATACCAAACTTTTTGTAGTATTAGGTCATAGTCATTGTGGCGCAGTTAAAGGTGCAATTGACAATGCAGGATTGGAGCATTTAACACAATTAACTAATAAAATAAAACCAGCAATTAATCCTCAAAAAACGTATCCACTAGAGGATGAAGTGGAAGACATTGTTTCGCGTAAAAATGTAAGCTTAACCATAGAACAAATTCTTAAAAACAGTGCTACATTAAGATTGATGGTGGAAGAAAATGAAATAAAAATTATAGGTGCTTTTTACGATATTTCAAACGGTGAGGTGGAATTTTTTGATGAAAAGAAGGAGTAGAAATAAAGGATGGGATATTGGAATTGGAAATGAGTAAAAGGGAATTAGCAATGAACTATTTATGCACTAGCTGGCATTTTGAAAGTTTGAATTATAAAAGTGAACACTCATTTTATATAAATCGCTGACCATTTATCCATAAAATTAAAGTTTAGTAAGTTTAAATTATTTGAATAGTTTTGTTGAACTAATGTATTAAAACAAGGAGTTTTTATGCTTTAGCACTATTTTTAATTTAAATTTATATAAAACTACAAAATGAATCATTTAGTAATATTGGGAATATTTGGCCTAGGATTTGGAGAATTACTAATTATATTATTTCTTGTTTTATTGTTTTTTGGTGGTAAAAAAATACCTCAAATAATGCGTGGAATAGGACAAGGTATTAACGAATTTAAAAAGGCAAAAAATAGTAAAAATTCAGATTCAACAGCTACAAAAAATAATCATCAGGAATGATCATAGACCAATTCAATCGAAACCATGATTATTTAAGAATTTCACTTACCGATAAATGCAATTTGCGTTGTGAATATTGCACAGCAGAATATTTACCAATAGGAAAATCCACCAATTCAAAATACATGTCGGCAGATGAAATTGATAGCATTGCGGCAGTTTTTATTAAAAATGGCGTAAATAAAATTCGTTTAACAGGTGGAGAACCATTGGTAAGAAAAGACGCCAAAGAAATTATTGAAAAATTATCAAAATATCCAATCAAATTAACCATTACTACCAATGGCGTTTTTGTAAATGATTTTATAGAAACATTTAAAAATGCAGCTATTAATTCTGTAAATGTTAGTTTGGATACATTGGTAAAAGAGCAATATTTATCCATAACCAAACGTGATGAATTTGACAAAGTAATGCAGAACATTGATATGCTTTTAGCAAACAATTTTCATGTAAAAATAAATGTGGTAGCCATTAAAAACTTTAACCATCATGAAATATTAAACTTCATAGAATGGACCAAAGAAAAACCTTTACACATTCGTTTTATAGAGTTTATGCCTTTTTCGGGCAATGAATGGAGCAAAGAAAAAGTATTTACTCATGAACAAATTTTAGAGGTAATTTCCTCAAAATACAATTTCATAAAATTAATCAATGAGAAAAATGATACTGCAAAAAAATATTTTATTCCAAATTACAAAGGAACATTTGCGGTAATAAGTACCATGAGTGAACCGTTTTGCAGCGGTTGTAATAGAATGCGATTAACTGCCGAGGGCAAAATGTATAATTGCCTTTTTGGCAAACAAGAAACTGATATTTTGGGTGCTTTTAGAGCAGGAAATGACATTGAACCATTAATATATCAAAGTGTTATTAGCAAAAAAGAAATGCTTGGTGGTAACAATGAAAATATTAATTGGGGAAAAGAAAACACCGAAACCCGCGAAATTAGTATGATTGGTCTTGGGGGGTAGTTGATGGAAGATAGACCATAGACGATAGACCATAGATGTTAATGCCTAAATAAGGTTGACCGCTTTGTGTTTCAATAATCAAATAATTCTTTAGAATCTGTGGCAAAAAAAATTATTATATTGCCAAAAAATTATTTCAAAAGCCATAAGAAAGTATCTATGAAAAGATATGCAATCTGTGGTAAAAAAATCATGATTTCAGTTTCAGAAGCACAAAAACTAATAACAGCAAATTCAAATATAATTGAAACTATCACTGTTTCTTTATACGAAGCTACAGGATTGGTAAGCGCTGAAAACATGTTTTCAAATATTAACTTCCCTCCTTTTGATCAGTCGGCTATGGATGGATATGGTTTTAGATTAGAGGATTTAGACGAGAACAAATCACTTACTATAACTGACGAAATTCCCGCGGGGTTATTTCCTATAAAGCCGCTTTTACCAAATTCGGCTGTTCGTATTTTTACTGGAGCACCAGTTCCTATGGGTTGCAATACCATTATAATGCAAGAAAAAGTTACTGTTGTAAACAATCAATTATATATCAATGATGAACAAATTAACATTGGAGCAAATATCAGAACCAAAGGTTTTCAAACTAAAATAGGCGACCTTGTATTGGAGTCAAAAACTAAAATTACTCCAGGTGTAATTGGCTATTTAGCAGGCTTAGGATTTGATAAAATAAAAGTTTTTAGGAAACCCAATATTTGTGTTATAACAACTGGAAATGAATTAAATAATCCAGGAAATACATTAGAACCAGGAAAAGTTTATGAATGTAATTCCTATAGTTTACATGCTGCCTTAAGTGAATATTACATCAATCCCAAAAAAGTAATAAGTGTTAAAGATAATGAAGTTGAATTAACACAAGTGATAAAAAATAATATACCCGATTTTGATATTATTATTCTTTCAGGTGGAGTTTCAGTTGGCGATTATGACTTTGTAAGTAAAGCATTGGAAAACTGCGGGGTTGAAAAAATATTTCATAAAGTAAAACAAAAGCCTGGTAAGCCTCTTTATTTTGGAAAAATAAACAACACCCTAATTTTTGGTTTGCCTGGAAATCCATCTGCATTATTAAGTTGTTTTTACTTATATATTTCCCCCGTTATAAAAAATATGATGGGTTTGAAAACTGAAAACAAAACACTTTTACCACTATCAAATTCTTTTACAAAAAAAGCTGGATTAACATTTTTTCTAAAAGCAAAAATGGAAGAAAATAAGGTTACAATTCTTCAAGCACAAGAATCGTTTTTAATGAGTTCATTTGCTTATGCTAACTGTATTGTTCAGCTTGATGAAGAAAAAACCGAGTTCAATGTTGGCGATTTAGTTGAAGTTTATTTGTTAAATTAATTAAGAAAATGACAGCTTATTTCCTACTATTTTATGTGTTATTAGTTTTAATTGCTTTCTTGTATTCATCAGTAGGACATGGAGGTGCGAGCGGTTATTTGGCTTTAATGGCCTATTTTTCATTTGCACCCGAAACCATGCGACCTACAGCTTTGTTGTTAAATATTTTTGTATCACTCATTGCATTTATACAGTATTACAAAAGCGGTTTTTTTAAATGGAATTTATTTTGGCCATTTGCATTGGCGTCCATTCCTGCAGCATTTATTGGTGGATTTATAACTGTTGATGCTAGTTTATATAAAAAAATATTAGCTGTACTTTTACTTTTTTCGGTGGTAAAACTTTTAGGTGTAAAATTTCAAACAAAGGATTTTATTGCAAAGCAAAATATATTCTTAGCACTTTTAATAGGTGCTGCCATTGGTTTATTTTCAGGAATGATAGGCATTGGAGGTGGAATTATTTTAAGTCCTATTATATTGCTTTTGCATTGGGGAAACATGAAACAAACAGCTGCTATTTCTGCATTGTTTATTTTTGTAAATTCATTGGCTGGTTTAGCCGGACTATTTTCAAAAGGATTTGAATTTAAAAGTGAAATGATATTGATGTTGTTGCTTGCTTTAATTGGTGGATTTGCTGGTTCCTATTTTGGAGCAAAGAAAATGAACAGTAGCTTTTTAAATAAAATTTTAGCAGTTGTGCTTATCATTGCAGCTGTAAAACTAGTTCTTACTTAATGTAATTTTTTGAATAAACACAAGGGTAAAAATGAAAATAAAAATATTGGTATTTGGACAACTTTCTGAAATAATAAATGCATCGGAATTAGCATTATTAGCGGTGAATAATACCGATGAATTTAATAAGAAATTATTTGAATTATATCCAAAATTAAATGAAATAAAATTTACTATGGCCGTAAACAAAAAAATTATTCATGAAAATACTCCATTGAATCATGAAGATGTGGTGGCTTTATTACCACCATTTTCGGGAGGATAATTTAAAATAAAATATAGTTTATAAATAAATGAGTTTTACTCAAAATAATGATAGATACCATCGTCAAATTATTTTAAAAGAATTTGGTGAAACGGCACAACAAAAACTACTAAATGCAAAAGTGTTGGTAATTGGTGCTGGCGGTTTGGGCTGTCCCGCACTTCAGTATTTGACTGCGGCAGGTGTTGGTACCATTGGTATCATTGATTTTGATGTGGTTACAATTACAAATCTGCACCGACAAATATTATTTTCAGTAAATGATATTGGCAAACAAAAAGCAGCAATAGCAGCTATAAAACTAGCCGAAATAAATCCCGAAATACAAATCCAAGTTTATAATTTTCAGCTTACGAACAAGAATGCTATTGAGTTATTTGCTAACTACGATTTAATAATTGATGGCACAGATAATTTTGCTACTCGTTACTTAATTAATGACGCTTGTGTAATATTAAACAAGCCTTTGGTTTACGGGGCAGTTTTGCGTTTCGAAGGTCAAGTTGGAGTTTTTAATTTGATCAATAATGAAACTAAAATAAAGACAAATTACCGAGATTTATTTCCAGAACCTCCTAATCCTTTAAACGCACTATCATGCAATGAAGCCGGTGTTATTGGCGTTTTGCCAGGAATTATTGGAACCATGCAAGCTACAGAAGCAATAAAAATTATTACTGGAATTGGCAATCCCTTATGTAATAAAATTATTTCCTATAATGCTTTGCAAAATTCATTTTATGATTTTGAAATAACTCCAGTTTTGAATCCAATTGAAACATTTCCACATAATGAAATGGAGTTTTTAAACTTTAATTATGAATGGTTTTGTAGTTCAAAAGATAATGTTTCAGTAATTTCTATCATTGATTTTGAGGAGTTAAGAATCAATGAAAAAATTACCATTATTGATGTGCGTGAAAGGAATGAATTACCTTTGGTAAATCAATTTGATTTTATTTCAATTCCCTTAAATGATTTGCCAAATTTATTAGCAAACATTCCAACTGAAAATAAAATTGTGGTCTTTTGTAAATCAGGGAATAGAAGTTTAAAAGCAGTAAAAATTTTAAACGAAAAACAGCCTCAATTAATAGCATATAGCTTAACAGGCGGATTAGATGCTTGGAAACAATTTGAAAATAAAAATTGATTTAAAATGACGGATAAAAAAAAACATAAAGTATTTATACAAGGTGCCATCACGCCAACATTCATAGCCGATAGCATTGCAAAACACAGTGGAAAAACTGCCATTGGTGCGCATGATATTTTTTTAGGTCAGGTGCGAAATGATTTGATTGATAATAAAACTGTAGTGGCCATTGAATATTCGGCTTACGAAGAAATGGCTGAAAACTTATTTCATGAAATACGTGAAGCTATATTTGTAAAATATGATATTGTATGCATGCATATTTATCATAGTTTGGGATTGGTAAAAACTGGTGAAATTTGTTTGTTTGTTTTTGTTTCTGCCAAACACAGAAAAGATGCCTTTGATGCTTGCCGAGATTTAGTAGAACAAATTAAAGCTATGACACCCATTTGGGGAAAAGAAATTTTTGAAGATGATAGCCACGTTTGGAAAAAAAATAATTAAAAAATGATAGATATAACTTTCAAATCAAATACACTCAGAAAAGCCATTGCAACGGCAATAGTAAAAGTGAGCAAGGATGCAACAATTGAGGCGTTGGTAAACAAAAATGTTCCCAAAGGCGATGTATTTGAAATGGCAAAAACTGCTGGATTATTTGCAGTAAAACGCACAAGCGATCTGATCCCAGATTGTCACCCAATGCCAGTTGAATTCACTGCTGTTCGTTATCATATAAATGGTTTAGATATAAATATAGAAATAGAAGTTCATACCATTTACAAAACTGGCGTGGAAGTGGAAGCCATGCATGGCGCATCGGTTATAGCACTAACTATTTACGATATGCTCAAACCAATTGACAAAGGAATAGAAATTCATGCCATTAAATTATTGGAGAAAAAAGGTGGAAAATCAGATTTTGTTGATCAATTTAGAACAGATTTAAAAGCCGCTGTAGTTGTTTGTTCTGATAGTATTTCGGAAGGAAAAAAAACTGATAAAGCAGGAAAAGCAATCATAACTAAATTAGAAAAAAGCAAAGTTTCCATTTCAGATTACAGCATTATTTCTGATGATTTTTCAGCAATTCAAGAAAAAGTTTTGAGTTTATATGAAGCCAAAAACGACTTAATAATTCTTACTGGAGGAACAGGACTTTCGCCAAGAGACAATACACCAGAAGCCATTAAACCATTACTTGACAGAGAAGTTCCCGGAATAATGGAAGCCGCTAGAAACTATGGTCAAAACAGAACTCCATATTCCATGTTATCCAGAGGAATTGCGGGCATGAAAGGAAATACGTTGATTATTACTTTACCTGGTTCCACCAAAGGCGCACAAGAATCGATGGATGCATTGTTCCCTGCTATTTTACATATTTTTAGAATTATAGAAGGCGCTCAACATTACTAAAAGAAAAAGGCTGTCTCAAAAGACAGCCTCAATAGGTATAGTCACATTGAGCGGAGTCGAAATGTTTTAAAAACGTGATCAATACGTTATCGACTACGCTCGAACTGACGAGCTTTTTGAATCTTTTAAAACAGCCTTTTTATTAAATATTTACTCTTAAATTCAGTAAAAACTAGTGCTGATGATCTGCACCAAAAATTTCTGTTTTATGCCCAAAATGATGTGCAAATTCTCTTATTTCATCAGCAATTTCTTTTCCGTTAGTAGCACGTTCATAAGTATCGCCAAGTGTTGCTAATGTTTGAAACATAAACAAATTCATTTCCTCTACGCTCATTTCATTGGTCCATAAATCAATGCGCATGGCATTTTGTTGTAAGCCATCAAACAACGAAAGCATCACAGCTTTAGCAGGTTGTTGACCATCAAAATCTGCATCATCAGCATCCCATTTTATCATCGTTGGCATGTTCTCAGCATCTATTTCTACATCTATTCTTATTTGTGATTTTTTCATTTTTTTTATTAGTTTCTTAGTTTTTATTACTTAGTTTCTTAGTTATACAATTCATTCAAAATTCATAATTCATCATTAATCAAACTTTGTCACCCTGAGCGGAGTCGAAGGGCAAAATTTCTTTTAACTAATCGCTTCTATCAAATCTTGTTTGGTAATAATATGAACTTGATTCATTAAATCTTTTACCAAAACAGCTGCATTGTCTTTTGTTATTAATCGTGAAACCTCTTCCAAACTAGCTTTCGCATCTACAAATGGAAATGAAACGCTCATGACTTCTGATACTAATTTTTGCTTTAGCTCATGGTTTTCCATGATCATTCCAAACAAAGCGGTATCGGTTAGTGAGCCAACAAATGTTTCGTTTTCATTGGTAACAGGTAACTGAGAAATGGAAAATTTCTTCATCATTTGCACTGCAGCACCAACTGTATCTGTTGTTTTAGCTGTTACTAACTTTTGATGTTTGTGTGTTTCTATTAAATTAATTGCCCTGGTTTGTTCGGTTAATAAAAAACCTCTATCACGCATCCAATCATCGTTGAACATTTTACCTAAATAACGTGTTCCATGGTCATGAAAAATGACAACAACTACATCATCTTTGGTAAACTTATTTTTCATTTGTAAAATACCCGCAAGTGCCGAACCAGCTGAATTTCCAACAAATATACCTTCTTCACGTGGAATTCTGCGAGTCATCATGGCGGCATCTTTATCGGTAACTTTTTCAAAATGATCAATCAAAGAAAAATTCACATTGGCAGGTAAAAAATCTTCTCCAATTCCTTCTGTAATGTATGGATAAATTTCATTTTTATCAAAAATACCTGTTTCCAAATATTTTTTAAATACTGAACCATAAGTATCAATTCCAAAAGCTTTAATACTTGGATTTTTTTCTTTTAAATACTTTGCAGTTCCACATAAAGTTCCACCTGTTCCCACTCCTACTACCAAATGAGTAATTTTTCCTTCAGTTTGTTCCCAAATTTCAGGTCCAGTTTGCTCATAATGTGCCAATGAATTTGATAAATTATCATATTGATTTGGTTTCCAAGAATTAGGAACTTCATTAATTAATCTACTAGAAACAGAATAATAAGAACGAGGATCTTCGGGTTCTACATCAGTAGGACAAACAATTACTTCAGCGCCAAATGCTTTTAAAGCATCTACTTTTTCTTTGCTTTGTTTGTCAGTAGTGGTAAAAATACATTTATAACCTTTTATAACAGCGGCTATGGCCAATCCCATTCCAGTATTTCCACTTGTGCCTTCAATAATTGTTCCGCCTGGCTTTAACCTGCCATCTTTTTCAGCATCTTCAATCATTTTTAAAGCCATTCTATCCTTTATACTATTTCCAGGATTAGTAGTTTCAATTTTTGCTAAAACAGTACAAGGTAAATCTTTAACTATATTATTTAGTTTCACTAAAGGCGTATTGCCAATGGTTTCTAAAATATTATTTTTCCACATGGACGCAAACTTAACATTACTACTCTTGAATACAAAACAATTTGTTCTTAGTAAATTTATTTAAATACTAAACTTTCCACTTTAACAATAATACTTCCACTAAAATAAAAGCCAAAGCTGCCAATAAAAACCAACGCCATAGTTGAGTTCCATGATAGTTTAATTCTATTTCTTTTTGGAGTTTGAGTAAATCAGCAGTTTGAATGATGGAAGCATTTGTATTGCTCAAACTATCATCTGCAATGATCTTTAAATTACTTTCATTACGGTTTAAATTAAACGATATAGTAGCTAGTAAATCTGTTTTATTTTTTTCAAAAACTTGGTAAGATCCAGCTTGTTTAATGCCTGAAATGTTTGCTGTACTTTTGCTTTCATTGTTATTTACATCAAAAGCAATTTCATCTTTTTTATCTTTTAAATAAACCACTTTGCTATTGGTATTTTTATCAAAAGCATAATTTACAGGTTTATCCATGTTATAATATAATGAACCACTTTGTTTATTTACCAATGGCAAACGCAACATAAACGGAACAAACAATGCATGTGTTGTAAAATTACACCAATCGTTTTGTAAGGGTGTACTTAATAAATAAACGAATCCTTTTCCGTACCTCGATTTAAAAATAAATGGAGCATCGTTATTCAATGTTGCAATATGATAACCCTTAATTCCACTATTTAATTGCATCGCATAATTCTTGCTTAAATTAGGCCAATTGGCTATTTCAGGTATTTTACTAAAAACATTTTTAAATACATCATCAAAAACATTGATGCGAGAAACATTTAAATTTTGATTACTAACAGCTAATAATTGAGGAGCATTTAATTGTTGTAAAAAAGTATTTGTTTTTGGTAAATCATTTGCACTTGCACTTGGAATAATTAATGCTACACCACCATTATTGATATACTTTTGCAACTCCGTTTGCAATCCACTTGAAACGTCTGCTACTTCATTTAAAACAATACACGAAGCATTGTTGAACGAACTGTAATCAATGGTATTTGAATTAAATGATTGTAGTTTATAATTTTCATCAATGGCATACACATTTTGAATATATTTATTGGCATTAATGGCTATGATATTTTGATTGCTATAAGCCTTTAAAGTCAAATAAAGCTTGTCATCAAATACCACAGGATTATCCAATAAACTTAATTCTGCTTGGTGATATTGAGCATCATTTAAACTAAATTGTAATTGAACTTCAGCGCTTGAATTAGCTTTACAGGAAATATTTGCAATACCTTTTTGAACATTATCAATTTTAAAAACTAAAGGAACATCGGTAATTTCAGTAATACCGTAATTGGAGATTTTTACTAATAAAAAAGTATTGGTATTTGGTAAAATTAGCGGCTGTTCAATCCAAGCTGAATCAATGCTAATATTATTAGAAACATTGGGTTTTATTTGAATAAAATTAACTTGTAAATTGGTGTCAATAGCTGCTAGTTGCTGAAATTGATTTTGTTGTAAATCACTAATGATATAAACTATTTTATTGCTATTTGCTTCCGTTTCAAATGCTTGTTTTTGCCTTGCAATAATTTTATCAAACTGCTTAGTTTGATTACTTATTTTAACTTCATCTAAGTATAATAAAAAATCTTTCTTTTCAATTAAACGCTGGTGTTTTCCCTCAAAATCATTTGTTAAAATTTGAAACAAATCATTATCTCCATAATAAGAAACAATGTCTCTGGCTTTATGCTTGGCAACTTCTAATAACTGACCTTCTTTGTTTTGTTGACTCATACTGAAACTATTGTCAATAAAAACACTTACTACTTTACTGCTTTTATTAATAGTTCTGTTGTTCAATAGAATAAATGGTTTTGCAAAAGCAAACACCAAACAAGCCAATGCCAAACAACGTGCAGCTAAAATGATCCATTCTTTAATGTTACGTTGTTTTTGATTTTGTTCAGTAATTTGTTTTAAAAAACGAATGTCACTAAACACAATTTTCTTGTACCTGCGAAGTTGAAATAAATGAATTAATATTGGGATTGCTATAGCAAAAAGTGCGAATAAAAATGTAGGAAAGGCAAATAGCATTTATACTTTATTGATTAATAATTGTTGAATAATGGATTGAATTTGTTTAGCATTTACAGCATTGGTAAAATGTTGTGCTAAAATATCTTTTCTTACTGAAATTTCATTGGCATCAAATGTTTTATCTTTTAATTCAATTACCGCTTTTATCATTTCAGCAGAAGTATCTGCAATGGTTACTAAGCTTTCTAAGCCTGTATTTTCAATCATTTGTTTGTTGGCAATAATGAATTTTCCGTTATATAAAACATGCAATAATTTAAGCTTAATTCCGGTAGCTTGAAAAGTGGGTAAAACATGCATTTGAGCTTTTTGAATAAGCGATTGCATTTGTTCCATATTGGGGTTTTGAACCAAACTAATGTGTTTATAGTTTTTAACTAATTTTTGTAATTCAGGGGTTGGATTATTTCCAGAAATAACAAAAGGATAATCTACTTTTGAGAAAATTTCATTGATTAAATATTGCGCAGCAACATCGTTTTCGTTTACCTTTAAATTACCGTGATACAAAGCATAATGATTGCTTGTTAAATCAATATCGAAATTAAAACCATGAAAAACATTTACTAAATGTATGTTATTGTAATTAACTGCTAATTGTTTTACATCATTGTTTGAAATGGCCAAAACAGCATCAGCAATGTGTAAAATTTGCTCATATTTTCTTAAAGTTTTAGCTTCAATTTTATAATAATTATATTTTAAAAAATTACTTTCATTATGCGCCAACGCTTCATAATAATCATGTTCAATATTATGCGTACGAACCAACTTAATTCGATGTGTTAAACTGGCATGATTTATAAAATAAGTAGTATGTAAACCCTCAAATAATATAGGCGCTTCGTTGCTTTGTAATTCCCTTAACAATTTTTTATGATTGCGGGTAAAAACAATCATAGGAATATGAAACTTAAGCGGATTTACTAAAATATAATTACGTTTATAGGTAATAATTTGATGACAATATTTGCTTAGTTCTTCTGTAATTTCCCTATCGTTGTATTCAAAACAATGCAACGTAATTTGAAAACCTAATTCATATAAACTTTTAATTTTATAAAATACATCTATCACTCCGCCATAATTTGGTGGCGATGGAATATCAAAGGAAACTATATGTATTTTTGGTAATTTGATAATATTATTTGTTAAATAAATGCTTATATAATCCTATTAATTTTTGTTCTTCCAAACTCCAATTAAAATTTTTACTTGCTTTTAAACTGTTATTTTTTAATGTTTCATAAAGTGTATTGTTTTGTAATAATTCATTGATTGATTGAGCAATCAAATCAATATTACAATCTATTAACACACTGCAATGATACTTATTATTGATGGCAATATATTCAGGAAAATTAGCACAAATACATGGTACACCAGCTTGCATATAATCAAAATACTTGTTAGCCAATGAGTAATAATAACTTAGTCCGTTTGGCGCTAATAAATTCAATCCTATTTTTGCATTCAATGTTATACTTTTTAAGTTTTCAGGTTGAATATATCCTAAAAATATTACTTTATTTTGCAGTTTTTCTTTCACAACCAACTCACGTAATTGTTCACTTAAATCACCTTCTCCAGCAAGCCATAATTGTATATTTCCAACTTGATGCATGGCCAAAATTGCTTGTTCCAATCCCCTACTTTCATTCAATGCACCTTGATAAAAAATATAAGATATGTCCTTATCAACTCCATTAACTTCATCAACCTTATCAACTCCATCAACCAAAGCAGGAACATTCATAATTACTTCAAATTTATTTTCATAAATTTCACCCAAAATATTTGCTAATTGTGGGCCAACGGTGTAACATAATTTCGCGTTTGGAATAAATATTTTACCAATAGTATTCCAAATCCATTGCGTAACTTTTCTATTGGTAACCTCGGGAACTTCTGTAAAATGTTCGTGAGCATCAAAAATAAGTGTTTTTTGTTTTAAAACCGAAACCAATCCAACCGCAAATAATGTATCTAAATCAATGGCACAAAACGCAGTTGTATATTGTTTCAATAAATACATAAACAACCTGACATTGTATTCTAAATAAAATAATTTTCCTTTATTGAATTTACAAGTTAAACGTGTTTGTTTAAAGTTATGATTCAAGTTCAAAGGTTTTGAATTTGGTAAATTTCTACCCACTAATTCTACTTCATAATTAGCCGTAGCCAAGCTCGAGCAAATGCGCTGCATGCGTTGGTCGTAACTCAAATCGTTGGTTACACAAAATATTATTTTGGTTTTATTTAATTGCAATGTAATTGATAAGCGCTATCGTAGCGCAATATATTATTATCTAACAAAAGCCTTAAAACAATTGTAAAAATTTGCATGTCGGTAGTTGAAACTTGTTCAAACAATTCAACCGATGAAATGGGATTTTTCTTTACTATTTCAATGATTTCTGTTTTAATTATATTGGTTAATTCCGTTTTTTCTTTTACTTTTTTCTTGTCAATACACACATCGCAATAGCCGCAATCATTGGCGCTATAATCGTTAAAGTATGCTAATAATTGACGGCTTCTACAAGTGTCAGATGGATTAGCATAAGCCATCATGGCTTGCATTTTTTCAATATAAGTTTTCTTACGTTCGGCCAAATGTTTTTTGTTCAAAGTCAAATACTTTATATCTTGCCTTTCGGTTGTAAAAGTTAATTGAGCAATCTCTTTTGTTTTTAAATAATCAATAATTTGCAGTTCACTTAACCTGTTCAAATACTTGTAAACACTTACCACTGGCATTGAAATTCTATTGGCTATTTCCAATTCATTTATCCTAACATAATTATCAAACAAACCACCGTAACTTCTTAATAAAAGTTTTGTAAATGCATCAAATTTATCGTTCTCCACTTGAAACTTGTATAAAGCTTCGTGGTTACAAATAATTTTAATTTTTGAAGGTTCATAAAAAGCTTCCGATAATAAAATTAAATCCGATTGTTCTAATATTTTTAAGCAGCTATAAGTTTTAAATGCATCAAAATTATAGCGTTTTACAAAAGCTATAATATCAAAGTCAAAACTACGGTCAGGCTTAGCATTTACCTGCACTTGCAGGTAATCGCAAATGGCTTGATAGGTTAATGAAATTTCATTGATATCGGGATAATTTACGCCAATTTTTTTCTTAGCATTGATATCGTCACTTGCATCGTGAAGCAGCACGCAAAATGCAGGTTTTTCATCTCTTCCCGCCCTACCCGCTTCTTGGTAATATGCTTCCAAACAATCAGGCATTTCAAAATGTATCACCACCCTACAATCGGGTTTATCTATTCCCATTCCAAAAGCATTGGTACAAACCATAATTCTGGTTTTGTTTTGTATCCAATTATTTTGTTTTTGGCTGCGCAATTCGCCATTGATACCAGCATGGTAAAAGTCGGCTTTGATATTGTTTTTGTTTAAAAATTTGGCAATTTCTTCCGTTTGTTTTCTGTTCCTAACATACACCAAACCACTTCCATGGCTATTGGTTAAAACCGACAATAATTTTTCTGCTTTATTCTCAGTCTGCCTAACAATGTATTGCAAGTTTTTACGTTCAAAACTTTTTGCAAATACAGCAGAATTTTTTAAAGCTAATTGTTCCTCAATATCAGCTACAACTTGCTTGGTGGCAGTAGCTGTAAGTGCTATAATATTGACTTCAGGAATGTGTTTTCTAAGCGCTGCAATTTGCCTGTATTCAGGTCTAAAATCATGTCCCCATTGGCTAATACAATGTGCTTCATCAATGGCCAATAAATTGATTGGTAAATAGGGTAATTTTTCTAAAAACAAACTGGTATTTAAACGCTCTGGCGAAACATATAAAAATTTTAAATCTTCGTCTAAACACGCATTATTTAAAATCAAATTTATTTCTCTATAATTCAAACCACCGTAAATTGCTTTTGCTTTTATGTTACGTTTTTCCAAGTTTTCTACTTGGTCTTTCATTAAGGCAATTAACGGGGAAATAACCAAACAAAAGCCAGGTTTTAGCATGGTTGGCACTTGAAAACACAAGGATTTTCCACCGCCAGTAGGTAATAAAGCAAGCGTATCTTTTCCATCCATCACCGATTGAATAATTTCGGTTTGTAATGGTCTAAATTGGTTATAACCCCAATATTGCTGTAAAACTTTTTGTGGTGTATTTATATTTTGCTGCATTTAAAAATATAAATAGTTAAATGATTAAACCATCTTTCATGGTTAATTTCCTATCGCATCTGTTTGCTAACTCCTCGTTATGTGTTACAATTACAATGGTTTGATTGAATTTATCTCGTAAATCAAAAAACAAATCGTGCAGTGAATTTGCACTTGCAGAATCTAGGTTTCCACTTGGCTCATCGGCTAATAGCACAGCAGGATTATTAATAATTGCCCTAGCTACTGCTACACGTTGTTGTTCACCACCACTTAACTCACTTGGTTTATGCGTTATTCTGTCTTTTATTCCTAAATATTCAAATAATTCAAGCGCTCTTTGTTTGGCTTCAGTTTCATTACTTTTAGCAATCCAAGCGGGAATCATTACATTTTCAAAAGCAGTAAACTCTGGTAACAATTGATGAAATTGAAAAATAAAACCAATGTTTTTATTCCTAAAATCCGATAATTTTGCGTCACTCAATTTATTAATTGATTGCTCATTGAGCAATAAAGTTCCTGAATCGGCTTTGTCTAAAGTACCTAAAATTTGTAGTAAAGTAGTTTTACCCGCGCCACTAGCACCAACAATAGCAACAATTTCGCCTTTATGAATACTTAAGTTAATACCTTTAAGTATTTGTAATTGGTTATAACTTTTGCAAATGTTTTCTGCTTTTATCATAGGTGGCAAAGTAAATAATAAATTTTGAATGTTGGATATTGAATTTTGAATTTTGAATGTGTATTGTAATTAATAAAATGCAGCATATGGCAATTGACAATACTTGTCACGCAGGGCGAGAGGCAATTGGCAATTGGCAATAAGCAATTGACAAATAAAAAAATCTTGTAATCTTTAAATCTTGTAATCTTTAAATCTTTGTAATTCCTTATTTTCAATTCTCAATTTAAAAAAGCATCTTTGCATCCAAGAGAAAAAACACATGTTACAGATTAATTTTATACGCGAAAACGCAGAAGCAGTGAAGGCTGGTTTAGCCAAAAAACATTTTAAAAACATAGTTGCAGTTGATGAATTATTGCAATTAGATGAAGAAAAACGTAAAGCTCAAGTAGCCACCGAAAGCAATGCTGCTGAGGCCAATCAGTTAGCTAAAAAAATTGGTGAGTTAATGAAAGCTGGCAATAAAGAAGAAGCGGAAGTTATTAAAGCCCGCACTTCCGAAATAAAAGAAAACTCAAAACAATTAGAGGAACGCTTAAAGCAATTAGAAGAGGAAATTTTTAATATTTTAGTAACGTTTCCTAATTTACCAATAAGCACCGTTCCAGAAGGCAGAACTCCAGAAGAAAATGTAACAGTTTATACACATGGAAGCATTCCAATATTGCACGAAGGTGCAATGCCACACTGGGAATTAGCCGCCAAATACGATATCATTGATTTTGAATTAGGGAATAAAATTACTGGTGCTGGTTTTCCTGTTTACAAAGGAAAAGGAGCAAGATTACAACGTGCATTGATCAATTTCTTTTTAGATGAAGCGACCAAAGCGGGTTACCATGAAATAATGCCACCGTTAATGATTAATGCCGATAGCGGTTTTGGAACAGGTCAATTACCCGATAAAGAGGGTCAAATGTATCATGTAACTGTTGATGATTTATACTTAATTCCAACTGCTGAAGTTCCTATTACCAATTTGTACCGCGATGTAATTTTAAAAGAAGAAGAATTACCTATAAAAAATGTAGGTTATACACCTTGTTTCAGACGAGAAGCTGGTAGTTATGGCGCGCATGTTCGTGGTTTAAATCGCTTGCACCAATTTGATAAAGTAGAAATTGTTCAAATAGCAAGTCCAAGCCAATCGGCTGCTTTGTTAGACGAAATGGTGATGCATGTTCAAGGACTTTTAGAAAAACTAGAATTACCTTACAGAATCCTTTGTTTATGTGGTGGCGACATGAGTTTTTCATCAGCCATTACTTATGATTTTGAAACTTTTTGCGTAGCACAAGACAGGTGGTTAGAAGTGAGCAGCACTTCAAACTTTGAAACTTTCCAAGCGAATCGCTTGAAATGCCGTTATAAAGGTGCCGATGGCAAAAACCAATTGGTTCATACTTTAAATGGAAGCGCATTGGCATTGCCACGTATTGTTGCTACTTTACTTGAAAACCACCAAACTCCGGAAGGAATCAAAATACCAAAAGCTTTAATTCCTTACACAGGTTTTGAATTTATTAACTAATGAAAACCATTACTTGGGCTGATTTTGAAAAAATTGCCATCCATATTGGCACCATCATTAAAGTGGAAGATTTCCCCGAAGCTAAAAAACCAGCCTATAAAATTTGGGTTGATTTTGGCGAGGAAATTGGCACTAAAAAAACATCGGCCCAAGTAACATTTCATTATACCAAACAAGATTTATTAGGCAAACAAATTCTAGGGGTTATCAATTTTGAACCCAAACAAATTGCCAATTTTACCAGCGAATTCCTACTAACTGGCTTTGCCGATGCTGATGGAAATATTATTATTTCCACAGTAGAAAAACCTACTCCAAACGGAAGCAAGT
>CANGGG010000055.1 GCA_947453415.1 Bacteroidota bacterium
ACTTAAAACTTCCTTCATACTTTCGCGATGTATCGGGATTTTATAATTTTTATTTACATTCGTACTTTAAAATTTTAAACAATGGAATTAAATGAGCCTGATGTTTCATATAATAATTATACCTATGCCGATTACCTAACATGGTCAATGGACAAAATGGTAGAATTAATAAAAGGTAGGGTTTACAAAATGAGTCCTGCACCTAAAAAAAATCATCAGTCTGTATCATGGCGTTTATCAGGTGTACTTTATAATTATTTGAACAATAAAACATGCAAAGCATTTACGGCTCCATTTGACGTTCGATTACCAACAAAATCTACTCATAATGCGGATATTACAACTGTTGTTCAACCTGATATTTCTGTAATATGCGACTTAACAAAATTAGATGAAGCTGGATGCATAGGAGCACCGGACTTGATAGTTGAAATATTATCGAAAGGAAACAATAAAAAAGAACTTCAAAACAAGTATGAAGTATATGAAGAATGTGGGGTAAAAGAATATTGGATTATAAATCCAGAGGAACAAAATTTAATTGTTTATACTTTAATAAACGGAAATTATAAACCTTCAAAATTATTTACCACAGGCGATGAAATAACAACCAATATTCTTCCTGGACTAATTATAAACCTTGAAGATATTTTTAGTGATTTAAATTAAAATATCAAAATTGGAAACAAAAAAAGCTTTACAATTCATCATCATATTTATCATTATATATGTTGTTTCAAATGGATTATATCAATACATATTATGGCTTTATGCGCCCACACCCGACCCTATTACCTTGTATACTTCCTTGGTTTTATGTAAAATATTCCCTCAATTCAATGCCACGCCTCTCCTATTTGATGCGGCAGTATTGATTAGCAAAGGCCAACAAAAATTAGTGAATATCAATGAAGGATGTAATGGAATTGCTTTAATTACTACATTCTTGAGTTTTGTAATTGCTTTTAAAAGCACCTTTAAAAATTATTTAAAATTTTTACCCGCAGCCATAATCGCTATCCTAATATTTAACATTTTTAGACTTTATGTTCTCATAGAAATCAAAATCAATTATACATCCTATTTCGATGTTTTCCATACTTATATTTTTCCTGCCATTATATACTTTATTACCTTTTTGTTAATGGTATTATGGGTAAAATTTATAGGCATTAAACCTAACAAAAACTAAACGATGGATTTTAAATTAATTTGGAAAATAATTCCAATATTTATTCTTTTTGTGTTTGATTTTTCATTCCAAAACTTCAATCCAATGAAAATGGAATTCAGCAGTTGCAAACTATACTTATTCACTAATGATTGCTGCACCTTTGAGGCATTTGCATTGAACAAATTTTTAAGATTATTACTTAATTTATTTACCATAAAATTAATACTTGGAATATTTAAAGTGGAACTCTCCCGCAAATATTATTATTTATTGATATTAGCAATTTTATATGTTTTAGACATGGCCATGTGTAATGCCATGCACCCTTTGTTTACTAATTGGCATAAGGTATTAAATCCTGTTTTGTATAGTCCGTTAGCGGGTGTGGCATTATTGGCTTGGTTCATGAGTACAAAACAAAACAAAAGCGCATGATAATTATACTAGCAAGTTGGATTTTTATATTGATAAATTGCTATTTGTTTGGCTTTGCATTAAATCAATTTATATTTAAGCAAAAGGCATTCAGTGTAACTATTATTTTAGGAATTATAGCCATTACAATTTTGTCAAATATAGTGTCCTTTTTTTGGCCGCTCGACCGTTCGTTTTTATTTAACATTACATTTATTTCATGCTTTTATTTAGTCATTTATTTTAAAGAAATAAAGCTACAGTTATTAAATATTAAAAATGAATTTTTAACTTTTAAAAACATTGTTTTAATAGTATTAAGTGCTGTATTATTTGCTGCATATTCCAGTGGCTATTCTAATATTAATGACGATGGATTGTATTACAGCCAAACCATTATGTGGCTTCGTGAATACGGATTAGTTCATGGAATTTCTAACTTACATTTGTCGTTAGGATTAAGTTCGTCATGGCATGTATTTCAGGCGGTTTTCAGCTTTTCAGACAAAGTAAATTTAAACGATGTAAATGGTTTTTTGATGTTGGTATTTACCCTATTTGTTTTAGAGAAAAGCAACAATAAAAACATCAATTATTTATTATACTTTCAGTATTTTTTGGTATTGCTCATTAGCATTCCTTTTTATAGCGCTCCCAATCCTGATTTTTTCATTATAGTTTTTACAGCTATTGCAATTCAGTTGTTTTTAACTTCAAAAAACAGGGATCATTATCCTGTTATTTTACTCATTGCTGTATTTTGTTTCACTGTAAAAATATCGGCCATTGCAGTTTCAGTTTTAGCAGTTTTTGTACTTTATAAATTATTAAAAAATTCCAGTTTCAAATTGCATAGCAAACTATATATTCTGCTATTTTTGATGCTAAGCATTCACGTTAGTAAAAACATTTATCAAACAGCTTATCCTTTGTATCCTTATAAAATATTAAGTGTAAATGCTGATTGGAAAACCCCTGAGGCGGTAGTGAGTTA
The DNA here is from genome assembly GCA_947453415.1 of Bacteroidota bacterium. GTDB lineage: Bacteria > Bacteroidota > Bacteroidia > UKL13-3 > UKL13-3 > JAAFJM01. The sequence continues at coordinate 2,583 of CANGGG010000055.1, forward strand.
TTTTACAAATGGAGTAAAAACATGGTCGTATTCCAACAAATACAAGCCAAATGAAGTGAATGAAATAAAGGACATTGGTGCGATGCAATTAATAGCAAGTTTACTTTTTAGATCCGGCACCAAAGGCTTCATAAACAAAGTAATTTTTGCTTCGTTTTTGTTAAGTATATTACTGGTAAGTTATTTGTGGTTTAAACAAAAAATAAATCAGCATACTATTATTATACAAGTAGTAACAGGAATTAGCTTAATTATTTGGTTTGCTTTTGCTCCGCAATATCGGTTTGCTATGCCAATGCTTATCTATTATTTGGCATTTATTATGTACTTAATTTACTATCATTTACTCAGAAAATTTTTCAAAATAAATTTATACCTCATTCATGTTTCAATCATTATTATATTATTTATTCCAACTGTATTTGGATTAAATTTGAGTGGCAATGAAACCAGTAAGCAAATTGGGCAATTTGAGAAACTAACGCCATCACAATTGATAGTTCCAATGCCTAAATACAGTTTTGCAAAAATGGATACCATTATAGTTAATAATACTACTTTTTACCATGTAAATGGAAATACTTATTGTTGGAATTCGCCTCTTCCCTGCATGAGCAAAGGATATGAGAAAATTATTTTCGATAACTTTAAGTGCAGAATTAGTTTAAGAGGAAATTCATTAAGCGAAGGTTTTAAGTTTATTTATTACTAATAATGAATATTATTGCAACTTAATTTTGAATGTTGGATTTTGGATGTTGAATTTTGTTCCGATGCATCGGGATTGAATTAAATTGCATGCCCTTCGACAAGCTCAGGGTGACAGTATATTCAATGTCATGGTGAGCCTGCCGAATCCATACAACTATTTAAATGATGAAATGAGCAAAGAGATTTGAGAAATGAGAGATGGGCATAGAGCACTGAGAGGTGGGGAGATGAGGAGATGAGCACTGAGAGATGAGAGATGAGAGATGAGAGATGAGAGATGAGAGATGAGAAATGGGAGATGAGGAGATGAGAGATGGGAGATGTTTAATAAAATAAAAAGCCAGAAGCCAGCTGCTAGAAGCCAGTAACCAGAAGCAAAAAAATAAAAGTTTGAAAATATCAGTCATCACAGTAGTTTATAACAGCGTAAGTACCATTGAAAACACCATTCAGTCGGTGCTGGCGCAATCGTATAAAAATGTGGAATACATTATTATTGATGCTAAATCAACCGATGGAACTTTAGCTATTATTGAACAATATAAAGATAAAATTCAAATTGTAATTTCAGAAAAAGACAAGGGTTATTACGATGGATTAAACAAAGGAATCAATTTGGCAACTGGCGAAATTATTGGTGCTTTAAATGCTGACGATCGTTTTGCTTCAAAAGATATTTTAGAAAAAATAGCAGCAACGTTTAAAAATAATGCTCATTTAGAAAGTATAATTGGCGACATTGCTTTTGCAAATAACACCAACAAAATATCACGTTATTATTCAGGAGCAAATTTCAAACCTTCCCTTTTTAAATGGGGAGTAATGCCACCACATCCATCGTTTTATTGTAAAAAAAATACTTATAACAGACTTGGATTATATGATGCAAACTACAAGCTTGCTGGCGATTTTGAATTAATGTTACGCTATTTATGGAAAAACAAAATTACCTTTAAATATGTTCCAATGTTGATGGTATATATGCAAAAAGGAGGAAAAAGCACTGGAAGTATTTATACCAATTTATTTGTAAATAATCCGGAAGTGATTAGCGCTTGTAAAGCGAATGGCCTAAATACCAACTTATTTAAAATAGGCATGAAATATTTGCTAAAAATTAATCAGTTTTGGAGAGTAAAAAAGCATGCTTAAAAGAATTATTTTAAAGAAAATATTGACTATTTTCATTTTCCCAATTTCATTATTCTGCATCATTTGTATGTGGTTCATTTATCATTTAAGCAGCAATTCAGTTACCCGAAAAATAAAAATAATTTTTATAAGTTCATTTGTATTTTTCTTTTTAATTACCATGCAACCATTTTCAAGTATATTTATAAATAGCCTAGAAAACGATTATGCATGTTTGCTCGACAGCAATAAAATTAAAAGTGCTGAATACATTATTATACTTGGTGGCGGATATACTGAAGATGCAAATATGCCCGCAAGTAGCCAATTAGGTGTATCATCATTGGCACGATTAGTAGAAGGCATGCGATTAAAAAAAATAAATCCGAATGCACAATTAATTTTCTCAGGAGGAAAACAATTTAATGAAAACAAAACACAGGCTAGTTTATTAAACAAAGCATATTTAAGTTTAATAAACGATACCATCATAAACATACTAAGTGAACTTCCTCATAATACCAAATCGGAGGCTGATGAAGCATTTAAACTGATAGGAAAAAGTAAGTTAATATTGGTAACAACTGCATCGCACATGCCTCGTTCCGTTTATTTATTTAATAAAATGGGTTGCAATGTAATAGCTGCTCCATGCGATTTTTCGGTAAAAGATTTGGAATATTTCCCTAATTTCCCCAACGGAATGAGTATCAATCAAACCGAAATTGCCATTCATGAATATGTGGCCATTTTGGGCTATAAATTATTTGACTAATTGAAAGAACTTAAAACATTAAACAAGTATTTTTTAAAATATAAATGGCTGTTTTCAGCCGGAATAATATCGGTAGTAATTGCAAGTATTTTCCAAATTTATCCTGCAAAATATGTACGCGAAGCCACTAATTTGGTTGCCATTGCATTAAAAAATGCAACAAATGAATCAACACACGAGGCCTTATATAACACCCTTTTTAAATTTTCATTTTTCATTATTGGATTTTCCTTATTAAGAGGTTTGTTCATGTATTTTATGCGTCAAACATTGGTGGTAATGAGCAGGCATATTGAATATGATTTAAAGAATGAAATTTACAAAAAATACCAAAGCCTCGACATGGAGTTTTATCGCCAAAACCAAACCGGAGATTTAATGAATAGAATCAGTGACGATGTAGGTAGAGTGCGTATGTATATTGGACCTGCGGTAATGTATACGGTAAATTTAATTGTTACATGCTCCATTACAATTTATGTAATGTTTCAAACCAATGTAATGCTTACTTGGTATACATTAATTCCTCTTCCAATATTATCAATTACTATATTTTATGTAAATAATTTAATAGAAAAAAGAAGTGATGCCATTCAGTCAAAATTAAGCGATTTAACCAGTTTTGTTCAACAGAGTTTTTCGGGAATAAGGGTTATTAAATCGTTTGGAATAGAAAAACTTTTTGAAGCAGATTTACGCCAACAATCGGAAGAATACAAAGCCAAGCAATTAAGTTTAGCTAAAGTAGATGCCTTGTTTTTTCCAACACTTTTTTTCTTAACAGGCTTAAGCAGTTTAATTGTAATTTTTGCTGGTGGATTATTGGTAGCAAACGGACAGGAAGACATAGGAATTATTCCTGAATTTGTCATGTATGTAACCATGCTAACTTGGCCGGTAACATCTATTGGTTGGGTAAGTTCATTGGTACAACGAGCAGTGGCAAGTCAAACACGAATCAATGAATTTTTAAACACAGAAGCTAGCATAAAAAATACCAATTTTGAACCTTTTGAATTCCAAGATTCCATTGAATTTAAAAATGTAACATTTACATATGTAGGTAAAAATTATCCTGCCTTAGAAAATGTTTCATTTAAAATAGAAAAAGGAAAAACATTGGCAATATTGGGAAATACAGGAAGTGGAAAATCAACCATTACACAATTAATACTACGCATGTTAGAGGCCCAAAGTGGAGAAATATTAATAGACGGAAAAAACATTTCCAATATTAATTTACAAGCATTTAGGGAGCAAGTAGGATATGTACCGCAAGATGTATTTTTGTTCAGTGATAGTATTAAAAACAACATTGCATTTGGTATAAAAAATGCAAAAGAATTAAGTTTGAAAAGCATAGAAAACGCAAGTACAAAAGCTAGCTTAACTGAAAATATAATGGCCATGCCCAATCAATTTGAAACAATAATTGGGGAAAGAGGAGTCACACTTTCGGGAGGACAAAAACAAAGAACAGCCATTGCTAGGGCATTTATAAAAAACCCGCCAATCTTAATATTTGATGATAGTTTGAGCGCTTTGGATACTAAAACTGAATCAACTATTTTAGAAAATATTTACCAAGAAAAACAAAATAAAACCATTGTAATTATCAGTCAGCGAGTGTCGAGTGCTAAAAATGCTGATGCCATTTTATTTTTCGAAAACGGAAAATTAATGGAGCAAGGAAACCATGAAGAATTATTAAAATTAAACGCTAAATATGCCGATTTATTTAATAACCAGTTGAATTATGATCGTTCAAATACAGATTAAAAAAACGAGTCAAATTTTTTTTATTTAATGAAAATCATTATTGTAAATTTTGATAGTGATTCCTTAAGTTAACGCCTATTCAATTGCTATCAGAATGACCGATTCATATGTAATTCCTTAAGAAAAATACATTAAAAAATGAGCAGAAAGTGTTAATAATTATTTTTGGAAACCAAAGGGTAGATATTATTTTGCAATCGATTTAAAGACACAAAAAAAAGAAAGATTGAATATGGATGATTTTGATAAAAGAGACAATGAAGAAATATACTCTAAAAAAGTTAGAGCGGGAAAAAGGACTTATTTTTTTGATGTAAAATCAACCAAAGCAAATGATTACTTTATAACAATAACTGAAAGTAAAAAACGCTTTGAAGACGGAACATTTGTAAAACATAAAATATTTTTATACAAAGAAGATTTCAATAAATTTGTGGAGGCATTTGAGGAAACAATTAGTTATGTTAAAACTGAATTGATGCCAGAATATAATTTTGATGAATTTACCAGAGAAATGTATAAAAGTAACCAAGATGATTATACAAACGATTCAAAATAATAAATAAGAATAAGAAAAAATTACTTGTTACAATTGATATAATAACTTTTATTTGCAAATAGATAAAAAAACTAACAAACAAAAAATAATGAAACAAATATTCAAATCAATCGCTGCTTTTGCATTAGTAGCTTCACTTACAGCATCATGTTCAAAAGATGAAACAACTCCTCCAAATTCAACTGAAGTAGGCGCACCAACTGTAACAATAGTTGCCCCAACAGCTGATTTAAATTTAAGATTTAATGACGTTGCTACTATAAAATATACTGCTTCTCCTGCAACTGGAGCTAAGTTCAAATCAATATTAATTACTAGAAAAAACTTAAGTTCAGAAGTAACTATTAAAGTATACGGAGATTCAGTAATTTCATTAGCCGATTCATTAACCATTACAAGAACCTTAAACGATTCAGTATTGAGTGGTATTGGAAATGTTGGTGATAAATTTGTTTATACCATTACTGTAAGAGATGACAAAGATAAATATACAAGCAAAACTGTAAATTTAACCATTAAAGATTTATATACTTCTGGTCAGTTTACCATTGGTTCACAAGCAAATACTGGTGCTACATTCCAATACAAATTTTTTGGATTGAATGAAAGCGCTGCAAACACTATTGATTTCTTTAAAGCTGGTGTTGCAACTCCTCCTAATTCAAATCCAAGCACTGCAGATTCAATGACAAGAGCTCGTTTTTATGGAAATTCAAATAAGATAGATTTCTCCATGTTTTATGGTGCTAATTTGACTGGTCTTTATTCTCCTGATTATGCATTTGGTGCAGGTCAAGGTTGGGCTACTGAAATTGGATTTTGGTTAACTCCTTTAAACAGTACAATTTTCAAAAATCCAGCTTCATATAATCTTTCTCAATCAGAATTTGCCGCTTCTAACTATAATGTTGAATTGGCCATTGATGCAATTGACTTTAATGACGTAGCAACTAACCAAAAATTTGTATATAACTTACAAGATCAAAAGGTAATTGCGTTTAAAACTGCAAAAGGAAGAGGATTAATTTTAGTTGTAAAAGCTGCATTAAACAATACAAGTTTTGCAACTTTTGAAGTAAAATGGAAGAAAAACTAATTCAATAAATATTTTTAAAAAACCGCTTCAAATTTGAAGCGGTTTTTTTTTGTTTTAACAAAATAGATTTTAACTTTACAAACAGAAAAAATCTATATAATTTAAAAAAATATGAAAAAAATAGCTGTGTTTACTTCAGGTGGCGATTCGCCAGGAATGAATGCTTGTATCAGAGCAGCAGTAAGAACCGCCATATATAATCAAGTAGAAGTAGTAGGAATTATGCAAGGCTATAAAGGAATGATAGAAGGTGGTGAAAATTTTATTCCGCTTACATCTCGTTCCGTTGGAAACATTATACAAAGAGGTGGAACCATTTTAAAAACTTCGCGTAGCAAAGCGTTCATGACTCCCGAAGGACGTAAAATAGCCTATGATAACTTAATGTCACAAGGAATTGAGGGCATCATTTGTATTGGAGGGAATGGTACTTTTACAGGTGCTGAAATATTTTATAATGAATATAAAATACCTTCCATAGGTGCGCCAGGAACTATTGACAATGATTTATATGGAACTGATTTAACCATTGGATTTGATACCGCAATTAATACTGCAGTAAATGCCATTGATAAAATTAGAGACACTGCTGATTCACATGGACGTGTATTTTTTGTAGAAGTAATGGGCAGAGAAGCTGGCTTTATTGCGCTAGCATCGACCATAGCTGGAGGTGCAGAAATTGCTTTGTTGCCAGAAATTAAAGAAGATTATACTGAAATATTTAAATTTTTTAAAGGAATCAATAACAGTAAAAAATCGTTCACCATTGCCATAGTTGCCGAGGGAAATGATGAAGGTGGTTCAATAGCAATTGTAGAAAAAATAAAAAAAGAAATTCCTGATTTTGACCCCCGAATTGTTATATTAGGACATATTCAAAGAGGTGGTTCACCAACGGCATACGATAGAGTTTTAGCTTCTCGCCTAGGAAATGGTGCGGTAGAAGCATTATTAGCAGGCAGAAAAAACGAAATGGTTGGTTTAGTAAATAGTCAAGTAGTTTTAACCAGTTTCCATGATGCCATTTTCACTAAAAAGAATTTAAACCCGGGATTGCTTAAATTAATTGATATTTTTAATTGCTAAAATTGTCAGAAGAAAAACTAATAAAACCGATCGTTGAAATAGGAGTTTTATATCATTTCGAGCAAAGTCCGATAGGTATCGGACGAGAAACTGTTCGATACAAGCTCACATTTTTTCCCGCAGATAGCGCAGATTTTCGCAGAGAGTTTGCTTATAGCACGACCTCTCTCGTAAGTCATTCCATTGTCCCGCTTTGCGGGATTCCTTCCAAACAAATCACCTAACCATTAGCTAAACATTTACTATAACAAGGAAGACTGTGTCAGTTTACCAACTGATGCTTCCAGCATGACGTTTGTTGGAGTTTGTTTTAGCTGTTTGCTGCTGGCTTATTTTTAAAACTTTGTCAAAGTCTTGAACTTTGACAAAGCATTTCGAGCGGAGCAATAAACAAAACTACTTCTCGACTCCGCTCGAAGTGACTGGTTGGTATAGAATTTAATCTTCTAATCTTACAATCTTTAAATTTTTCTAATTTTCCTGAATACTTGCTCGTTTCAGTCTGTCGTTAATGGCATAACCTAAACCAATATTCGGGAATTTTTCGCTTAAAATAATATCTAAATCTAATTCATCAACATGTCGCATGGCAGCAAATAAATTACTAGCTGCTTCATTTAAATCTTTTGTTTTAGAAAGTACAAATTGATGGGCAATTGGCACTTCAGCAAATGATTCTGAAAATGATATGACTCCTACCCTATTTTTATCAAATAATTGAATGCTTTCACTTAAATTTTCTACAATTTGTAAAGGGTGAACAGGAGCGTAGTGTTTGCTTAGCATGCCTGGTGCAACTATTTTATTGTTGTTAGAACCAGTAGCAAGTTTTTTGTTTAAAACAGCTTCAATGGCTTCAATGGCTAATCCACCAAAACGAAGAATTTTAGGTTCATTTTCCAAAAATGAAATAATGGTGGATTCCACTCCTACTTTACAATTTCCACCATCTAATATATAATCAATTTTATTACCCAATTGTTGTTCAACATGTAAGGCGGAAGTTGGACTGATGAATCCACTTGGATTTGCACTGGGTGCGGCCAAAGGAAAATTAAGTTTTGCTAATAAATCTAATGTAATAGGATGATTTGGAACTCTGATAGCAACAGCACCAGTTCCGGCAGTAACTATTTCGGGTATTTTATGATTAGCAGGAATGATAAAAGTTATGGGACCTGGCCAAAAATGTTGTGCCAACAATTTTACATCTGCGGGAATTAATAAACCCCATTCTTCAAAGCGTTCAATGCGGTTACTGTGAATAATAAGCGGATTGAATTGAGGACGGTTTTTTGTTTTATAAATATTTAAAACAGCATTTTCGTTAAATGCATTAGCAGCCAATCCATAAACCGTTTCGGTAGGAATGGCTACTAATTTATTGCTATTTAAAAGTTCAATAGCATAAGGTATATTATTTCCAATTGGCAATTTTTTAAAACAAACCGTTTAGTTCAGCTTGAATTTTATCAATAACTTTTCCTAAATCTTCTGGACGTTCAGCATAGTTTAAATCATCCACTTCAATGATTAAATGGCGTGGTTTATAAGAACTAATCCAAGCTTCATAACGTTCGTTTAAGCGTTTTAAATAATCTAAGCGAATGCTTTCTTCATAATCTCTTCCACGTTTTTGAATATTATTAACCAAAGTAGGAATTGATGCGCGTAAGTAAATCATTAAATCAGGTGGTTTAATGGTATGATTCAAAGAATCAAACATTTTTTGATAGGTTTCAAAATCGCGGGTACTCATTAAACCCATAGAATGAAGATTAGGTGCAAAAATATTTGCATCTTCATAAATAGTTCTATCTTGAATGATATTTTTTTTACCTTTTTGTAATTGTAAAATAGTACCGTAACGGCTATTTAAAAAATAAATTTGAAGGTTAAAACTCCATCTTTGCATGTCTTCATAAAAATCTGATATATAAGGATTGTCCTCTACATCTTCATAATGAGGTTCAAAGTTGTAATGTTTACTTAAAAGTGTAGTAAGTGTTGTTTTTCCCGATCCAATATTTCCTGCTATTGCTAAATGCATATTACTATTTTATTATGCTACGATTTTAGTGCTTTAAAAACAAACGATTTAAACACTGTTTCAACATTTTTGGATTTTGTTGGTATAGTTATTGAAAACTAAGGCATAGTAACACGATAAAATTTATTACTTTGCGCAACATTTTTAAAATGAAGAAACTTCATCAACTTATAATAAGCAGCTTCTTTCGCACATTTTTACCAACAATAGTGGTGGTAATGTTTATATTGCTGATGCAATTCATTTGGCTTTATGTAGATGAATTAGTAGGCAAAGGCTTAGAATGGCATGTAATAGCAGAACTTCTTTTTTACTGGTCAGCATCATTAATACCGCAGGCATTGCCTTTAGCAGTATTATTGGCTTCCATTATGACATTTGGAAATTTGGGAGAAACCTATGAATTAGTAGCTGCAAAGGCCGCGGGTGTTTCCATTTGGAAAATGTTTAAACCCATGTATTTTGTTATGTTTGGAATTTCGTTATTTGGAGTATTTGTTTCCAATATTCTAATTCCCGTGGCCAATTTAAAAAGTCGTGCATTATTATATGATGTAAGAGAAAAAAAACCTGCGTTGGCCATAACTGAAGGAGTTTTTTACAGTGGTATTCAAGGAATCACCATTAGGGTTGGTAAAAAAGACAAGAAAACCCAAGTAATGCAGGATATTATAATATATGATAAACGAGCAAACACCGCTCATTCAACTGTTATTTCGGCTAAAAAAGGAACCATGAGTTTAAGCAACGATGGCAGGTTTTTGTTTTTTACTTTATTTGATGGAGCAAGGTATGAGGAAATGGAAACACAAAAAAATTACTATAACACTTTCCCTCATTCAAGCACTTATTTTTCGCAAGAAAAAATCATGTTTGACTTAACAGTTTTTAACTTCAACCGAACCGATGAAGATTTATTTAAACATAATTATGAAATGCTCAATGTATATCAACTTCAATATTACAGCGATTCCTTGAAACGCTTAAAATATTCCAAAGCATTGGAATTAAAGTCGTTTGTTAAGCCCTATTATTACTTTTTAAAGCGAGATACTTCTCAGGAAAATTATACTATAAATTTAAGTGATTCAGTAAAAACCATGACTGATTTGTTTAAAAAAGGTTATAGAGATAATATTTTAAATAATGCAGAAAGCAATACTAGAACAGTTAAAAACGTAATTTCTTATTCATTAACAGAAAGAAACGATATTAATAAAAGTGCTGCGAGATACGACATTGAATGGCACAAAAAATTTGTACTAGCAATAGCCTGTATCATTATGTTTTTTATTGGCGCGCCACTTGGTTCTATTATTAGAAAAGGTGGTTTTGGATTGCCAGTGGTGGTATCTATTTTATTGTATTTATCCTACCATATTATTTCACTATCGGGCGAAAAAGCTGCTAAAACATTGGCATGGACGCCTTTTCTTGGAATATGGATTGGTATCATGATTTTAACACCATTAGGATTTTTTCTTACCTATCAAGCAAGTAACGACAGTTCACTTTTTAATAAAGCAGTTTGGGTAAATATTTTTAAACGATTGATTCAAAAAAAATAAAAATTAAAATGAATATTTTACAAATAACTCCCCGCTTTCCTTGGCCTTTAAAAGATGGTGGAGCACTCTGTTATTTTAACTATGCAAAAGGTTATGGCGATGCCGGAAACGATTTAACAATAGCTTCATTAAACACCTCCAAACATTTTGTAAATTACGATGAACTTCCTAATCATGTAAAAGCTTTAGGCGATATTCATTTAACTTATGTCGACAATCAATTGAAGCCCATTGATGCATTTTTAAATTTATTCTCCAAGGAATCGTATCATGTAAAACGATTCATAAGCAAGGATTTTGAAAATCAATTGATTGAAATTTGTAAGGAAAAAACATTTGATGTGGTGGTTTTTGAAACCATTTTTGTAGCACCGTATTTAGACATTATAAGAAAACACAGCAAAGCAATTTGTATTTTAAGACAGCATAATGTAGAGTATCAAATATGGGAATCGTTGGCGTTTTTAGAATCTAATATTATTAAAAAATGGTATTTAAATTTATTAGCAGATCGATTACATGAATACGAAATAAAACAGCTTAACAATTTTGATGGCATAGCTGCCATTACCAAAAACGATGCAGAAACATTTGAAAAAAGTGGTTGTACAAAACCTATTCATGTTTCGCCATTTGGAATAAATTTAGACAAATTGATTATAGACAATACCAACCTTGAAATGCCAAGTTTATTTCACATTGGTTCTATGGATTGGATGCCAAACCAGGAAGCAATGAAATGGTTTATTAACCATGTTTGGTACGACCTAAATATTGAATTCCCACAGCTTAAATTTTACATTGCAGGACGCAATATCCCTACATCTTTTTTTGATTATAACAATCAAAATCACATAGCAGTTTTAGGTGAAATAGAAGATGGAATTAGCTTTATGAACGAAAAAGCAATCATGGTAGTTCCATTGTTTTCGGGTAGTGGAATCAGGGTAAAAATATTAGAAGGCATGGGTTTGGGTAAATGTATTATTTCTACACCATTGGGCGCTCAGGGAATAGAAGCCATAAACGGAGAACATATTTTCATAGCTGAAACAGCAAAAGATTTTATAAAAATAATTAGTGAACTTATTAATAACCCAAGTGAAATTATTAGAATTGGAAAAAATGCACGCAGGTTAGTAAAAGAAAAATACGATAACAAAAAGATTGTAGCAGATACCTTGGATTTTTATGAAAGTTTATGAAATTAAAACAAGGAAGTATACAATAGTTTCGACTCTACGAGGCTTTTTAGCAAGTTAATGCTGCGATTTTCTGCGCTATTTGCGGGATATTTTTTTTGTTTGGTAAGTATATAAACCTCAAGAAAATCGGATTGGTGAGGACACCAACCGAGGACAAAATTAAAACAAGGAAGTATACAATAGTTTCGCCTCTATGAGGCCTTTTAGCAAGTTAATGCTGAGGTTTTCTGCGCTATTTGCGGGATATTTTTTTTGTTTGGTAAGTATATAAACCTCAGCAATATCGGATTGGTGAGGACACCAACCGAGGACATTTAAAAAGATAGTTGCTAATACATTGGATTTTTATGAAAGTTTGAATGTAAAAAAAAATTACAATTTTTATTTATTTTAAATTGCTGATTTTAAATTACTTAAATTCAAATGTCGCAATTTTCTTAAAATACTCTTTATTGGTCATTGCCTATATTATTTTTTTGTTATTTTCGGCCATATTTTAAAAAATTAAATATGGAAAACTTTACAAAACTAACTAAACAAAAATTACCCGTTTTAAATGGGAAAACACTTAAAAACTTTGGTTTTAAGTTTGCGTTTTTGCTTTTAACATTTACCATGATGTTAAATGTGAAAGCACAATTAAACATTGCGCCAGCAGCAACTGCTAGTGCCAGTACCTGTAATACAGGGGCATGTTCTACCCTAAACGACAACCTTTTTGGGACTTGTGGAACACAAATAATGTGGATTACTTCATCTGCAACCAATCCTGGGTCAGCTGTTTTCATACAGTTTACTTGGTTAAGCATGCAAAGAATGAACAAGATTACCATTCATGCTGGAGAATCTGCAAACAGATTTTTAGGAGGTGGAACCATTCAAATATGGAACGGATCTGCTTGGGTAAATCATTCTACATTTACACAGTCTACAGGTGTTTGTAATTACGATATTAACTTCCCTGCTATTTCTACTACTCAACTAAGAATTGTAGATATTGTTGTAACAGGCACTCAAAGCTCAAATGCAAACTTTAGAGAAATTCAAATTTGGTCAGCTCCAAGTGGTACAAACGATGCTGGCGTTGCATCTATTGATTCTCCTTATACTTATTGTTCTGCAGGTAATTTTGACGTAAAAGCAACCATCAGAAATTTTGGTGTAAATCAAATTTCAGGTGTAACTGTAAATTGGTCTGTTAATGGTTCATTACAAACTCCTTTAACTTATACAAGTTTATTAGATACAGCCGGAGGGTCAGGTGCTTATGCTGCTCAAGTTACATTAGGAACTTACAGTTTCCCATCAAATTCAGTAGTAGTAAAAGCATGGACTTCATTACCAAATTCAGTGGTTGATACAGCAAGAGGTAATGATACTTCAACTGTTACAAAATCACCTTCTATGAGTGGAGTTTATACCATCAATCCTAGTGGAAGTGGAAGTACAAATTTCACAACTTTTGCAGCTGCAATATCGTCTTTAATTAGTTCCGGGGTATGCGGCCCTGTAGTATTTAACGTTGCTCCTGCAACTTATAACATAACTTCAGCGATTGTAGTTCCAGTTCCAATTGCAGGTGTTAGTTATATTAATACCATTACGTTTGAAGGAACTAGCGCAGTTAATAGAATTGTAACGGGAAATATTGCCACTTCGGCTATACTTTTTGTTCAATGTAATTATGTTACTTTCCGTAATATCACATTTACCAATACTTCTACAACTAATTGTGGTGGTATTGCAATTGTGGGTGTTGCCAATAGAACTACCATCAGTAATTGTGTTGTTAATTTGCCAAACGTATCTTCATTAACAAGTTATGCAATATTTACTTCAGCGGCAACTACTGGTTATACTGGTGCTGCTTCATCGGTAGATTCATTAACACTTGATAGTAATACAATAAACGGTGGATATTATGGATTATACTTAAATGGTTTTTCAACCACTGCAGGTTCTTTTGGTTACAATAGAAATTTTAAAATTAGAAGAAATACTTTTAACAATATATACTATTATGGAGCTTATATTTATGCCATCCAAAATGGTTTTGATTTATTGAACAATACTTTTAATTTAGCTTCTACTGCTTATTATGGTTTGTATATGTATTATTGTTACAACCATGGAACCGGTAATGCACCACACAGACTAATAGGAAATAAAATTACAGGCTCTTTTGCTTATAATTACATGTACTATTTTAGTTCTACTATTAATAACCCAACTTTGGTTTATAATAACATGATAGGTGGTACAACAGTAGCTACTACTAATTATGGTTTATATTGTTACAATACAACATACAATGGCTATTTCCAAATATATCATAACACCTTTAATTTAAACAATGCATCAGGAACTGCATATGGATTATATTATTATAACGGAACTGGTGGAAATGCTTTAATTAAAAACAATATTTTCTCTATAACTTCTACATCGGCATCAAGTGGATATCCTTTATATTGTTCATCAAATCCTACTACAAGCAGTGTAAATTACAATACATACTTTAATGCATCAAATGCAAATTTGGTTTATAGAAATGCCATTACTTACACTAGTTCAAACTTTATGACTAATATAGCGGGTGGTGATACTTCTTGGAATTTAAACCCAGGATTTATAAACAATGCTACCAACTTAAACATGCCTGATGCATGTGCTGCTAAAAACGGAGCAAGTTATTTATTAAGTGATGTTCCAACCGATATATATGGTACTACAAGAACAGCACCTTTAGTAGGAGCTCATGAGGCATCATCACCATTGAATGACATGTCGATGTCAGCTATATTATCGCCAATGCCACCAGTGGTTGCAGGTTCATACCCAGTTACAGTTAGAGTAAAAAATACAGGATCAAACACCATGACCTATTTTAACTTTAACTATACGTTAAACGGAGGTACTCCGGTTACAGAAGCTTACACTGGAAGTGGATTAAATGCATGTGATACTTTAACATATACATTCTCATCACCGGTTACACTTGTAAATTCTAATAATTTCAAATTCTATACAAGTAATCCTAATTTTACAGCTGATGGAAATAGAAATAATGATACCATCATAACTACAATGAATGCTGCATTGGCAGGCGGAAATTATACCATAAACCCTAGTGGCAGTGGAGCAAATAATTTTACTAGTTTCCCATTAGCAATTGCTGCGCTTTCATATGGTATTACTGGTAGAGTAATATTTACTGTTTCACCGGGTACTTATTCAGGACAAATTGTAATTCCTAATGTTATTGGTGCTTCGGCATTAAATAATGTTGAATTCAATGGTGTGAATAAATCTACAACTATATTAAGTCACACTTTATCGTCAGGAAGTACTTTAGTTCTGAATGCTTGTAAATATGTAACATTTAGAAACTTTACCATTACCAATATATTTGCTGGTGCTTGCCAAGCAGTATCAGTATTTAGTGCTGGAGCTAATAATGCAGCTGGTAACAAAATTGTAAGTTGTAACATAAACTTACCGAATGCTGGTACTGGTACTTCATATGGAATTGCAACTACTAACTCGACTACTTATTATGGTTCAGCATCAAACAATGTGGATTCATTAACTATAGATAGTAATACCTTTAACAATGCTTATTATGGTATTTATTTATATGGTGCTTCTACTACTGCTGGTGGTGGATTTAGTAATAATAGAGATTATAAGATTAGATACAATACGATGAATTCAATGAATTACATGGGTATGTATATTTATTATATTCAAAATGGGGTAGATATTATTGGAAACAATTTAAATTTATCATCTGTAGCTACTTATGGTATTTATTTTTACTATAACTACAATTACGGAACTAATGCCGCTCCAACACGTATTAATAACAACACCATAATTGGTGGTAATTATTCTATTTACTATTATTATAACGCGAGTCCATCTGCTTTAATTCCAAATCAGATATACAACAACATGTTGATTCCATTAAATGCAAGTACTAACTATGGAATGTATGTTTATGTATATCCAAGTACTCCAAATAGTATTAATATAATGCACAATACAGCTCATTTGGCGAATGCTACAGCTGGTTATGGTTTATATTTTTACAATACAACAGCTGGAACTAATTTAATAAAAAACAATATTATTGGAACAAATAGTTCAGCGGTTACACCTGCATATTTTTCAAGTATTCCTGTAGGAAATACTGTTAATTATAATGTGTATTATAATAATGGTGGTAGTACTGCTCCGTTAGTATACAGAAATGCAACAACATTTACATCGGCTAACTATAAAACTACCACAGCAGGAGGAGATTCATCATGGAATTTAAATCCTAATTATGTAAACTTTGCTAATAATTTACGCATCGTAAATGGTGGATGTTTTGGACGTGGAGTAAATTTATCTGCTAACGTACCTTTAGATATTGATGGTAATACACGTTCTATTTCACCAAGTGCAGGTTGTTCGGAAAGTGTAGTTAGTTTATTAGACATGGCAGTTGTAACTTTATTAGCTCCAAGTTTCCCTGTTTCATTAGGAACACAAGACGTAACATTTAGGGTTCAGAATTTAGGTGCAACTCCAGTTACAAGCTTTGACTATGGATATAGATTAAATGGAGGAACACCAGTTTCTCAAACTTATACTTCTTCCACTTTAAATACTTGTGATACCGTTTCGTTAACAGTAGCTACGCAAGTAACTTTGTCATTGTCAACAAATACTTTAAAAACATTTACTGCTTCCCCTAATTATAGTTCAGATACCTATACTGCAAATGATACATTGGTATCTAATGCTTCATTACCATTAAATGGAATTTATACCATTGGTGCTACTGCTTCTAACTATACAACGTTTAACAATGCTATTTTAGCACTTCAAACACTTGGAGTAAGTGGCCCAGTAACCTTTAATGTTAGAACAGGAACTTATGCTGAACAAATTAATATGACTTCTATAACTGGAGCATCTGCAAACAATCCAATTATATTCCAATCAATGGCAAATAACCGTGATTCAGTAATTATTTCACCAATTGCTGCCGCTCCTTATATTTGGCAGTTTTCTAGTAGTTCATTTATTACTTTGAAAAACCTAACTTTAAGAAGTACAACGCTTACATCAGCGCAAAATGGTATCAACATTGTTGGTGGTAGTTCATTTGATACAATTGTAGGATGTAAATTAGACATGGCTATACAAACAAGTTATGCTAACTACACAGTTTATGGTACTTCGTTAACAAGTTCTTGTAATGGTATAACATTTAAAAACAATATTATCAATGGTGGTTATTATGGTATTTATATGTATGGAACTACAAATACTTTAGCATCTAGGTATTGGAATTTAACAGTAGATAATAATACAATAGCTAATCAATATGCTTATGGTTTCTATAGCTACTATAGTCAAGGTATAAACTTTACCAATAATAACGTTACAACTTCTTCATTATACAGTGGTCAAATTTGGTACTTTATGTATGCTGATAGTTTTACATTTACTGGTAACAAATTCAATTTATTAAATAACTTAACAATGTATTTGGGTTATTATTCTAATAACGGAACAGGTATAATTGGTAGAAGAGGTTTAGTAGCAAACAATTCGTTTGTAGGTGGTGTTGCCGGTGGTACTACCATTTATATGGGTTATTACTCAACAAATATTGATTATTTGAATAATTCAATTAATATTTTATCAACTACCCAAGCTGCTTATATTTATAATTTAGGTGGATCTGGATTAGTATTTAGAAACAACATTTTCTCAAATAGATCGACTGGTTCTGCTGCATATTTTGCTGCAATACCAACTGCTACTACAGCCTTAATGAACAATAATAACTACTTTACTGTTGGTACTGCATTAACATCTGGTGTTGGAGCATCGGCTACTTTACCATTATGGAGAACTGCTTGTAATTGCGATAAATTAAGTATCAGTTACCGTCCTGCATTTATTTCATTAACTGATAACACTCCAAATCCTGCTGATACAGCTGTATGGGCAATCAATGGTCGTGGAGAATATTTTGCAATTAATCCTAAAGATATCAATGGTGTTTTACGTCCTGCAAATATTGTGGATGGTGCTCCAGATTTAGGTGCTTATAACGTTAATCCAGCAGCAACAACTTTAGCTCCTACAGCTACTGCAACTCCTGCAACTCCAACGGCTGGAACTACTCAAGTATTTACCTTAGGTTTTGATACTGTTGCTTCAATTACTTGGGATGCATTCACTACTCCTCCAGCTACTATAGCTGTTCGTCAGTATTCAGGCGCGGCTCCTTTACAAATTGGCTCTTCAGTTTCTAATTTCCCTTATTTCTATACTAGTATATCAGCTCCAGCAGGAACATACTTATATGATGCTAAAATTAACTACAGAGACAATTGGATGGGTACGATGTACACTACTTTTGGATTTACTGAAGATTTGATGCGTTTAGCAAATAAAGAAGTGGGTGTAGCTTGGAATACTAATTCAGGTGGATTAGTGGATACAACAAACAACAACTTAACTTATTCAGGTTTTAATAATGTAACTCAAATGTTTACAGGTTCTGATATTTATAATCCATTACCAGTTAAGTTAACTTCATTTAACGGAAGTTTATTAAACAATGATGCTAAATTAACTTGGACTACTGCTAGTGAAATTAATGCTAACATGTTCGTTGTTGAACGTTCTATAGATGGTAAAAACTTTACAGCTATTACTAATGTAAAAGCTGCTGGTAATACATCATCATTAACTTCATACAATCATTTAGATAAAGGTATTATTACTTTATTAAACAGTGCAGGTACTATTTACTACCGTTTGAAAATGGTTGATAACGATAACTCGTTCAGTTATTCTAAAACTATTGAAATCAAAACTGCTGAAAACACCAAAGAAAAAGTAACAGTTACTCCTAATCCATTTACTACTGATTTAACTATTACAGTTGAAACAGTTAACAATGCAAATGGAACTGTTGAAGTTTCTGACATCAACGGTAGAATTATCATTAGCCAAAACATAGAAGTGGTTAAAGGTTCATCAACTATTACTATTAACGGTGTTGACAAATTGAAACAAGGAATTTACTTTGTACGTTACACAACAGAATCAAATACTCAAGTATTTAAAATGTTGAAAAAC
>CANGGG010000056.1 GCA_947453415.1 Bacteroidota bacterium
ATATAAATTTGATGTGTATGAAGAGTCTGGAGTTTTAGAATATTGGATTATCAACCCAATGGGACAAACTTTAACCATCAATACTTTGGTAAATGGAAAATACCAAAGCTCCAGATTACTCACAAGTGGTGATGAAATCAGTACTCCAATTTTGCCGGAATTTATTTTAAAATTAGAAGATGTTTTTGATAATTTAGCCTAAATGTCAGTAAAAATAAATGGCATTTAGCTTGACAATAATAAACATCAATATATATTTGACAAAAACTAAAAATAATAATTATAAAACATGGATGTAGGAAAAGAATTTAGAAAATATGCCATCAAACATCAAGGCATAAGCAGTTTAAAAGTAGACGCGTACATTGGAAATATGCCGCAAAACATGACACGTACAGTCATTGAAGAACGACCAATGAATTTTAGAGAAATTGATGTGTTTTCACGTTTAATGGCTGATAGAATTTTATTTTTAGGAACTGCCATTGACGATTACATGGCCAATATTGTTCAAGCACAATTATTGTTTTTAGAATCTTTAGATGCACGCAGAGATATTCAAATGTATATCAATAGTCCTGGTGGATCAGTATATGCTGGTTTAGGAATATATGATACCATGCAATGGATTCAACCTGATGTAGCAACAATTTGTACTGGTTTGGCAGCTTCAATGGGTGCCGTACTTCAGTGTGCTGGCGCAAAAGGAAAACGTACCGCTTTACGCCATGCGCGTATTATGATTCATCAACCTTTGGGTGGCGCACAGGGACAAGCAAGTGACATAGAAATTACCGCGCGTGAAATTCAAAAATTGAAGAAAGAATTATACGATATTATTTCACACCATAGCGGACAAACTTTTGAAAGAGTTCAAGCCGACAGCGATCGTGATTATTGGATGATAGCAGAGGAAGCCAAAGCATACGGAATGCTTGACGATGTATTGATTAAACCAAAGAAAGAAGAAGCAAAGTAGATTTTTGAAATTCGAAATTCTAAATAAGAAATTCGAAATACAAGGTATACAATTTGTCCTCGGTTAATTTGTTTAACAAACCAAAAGTGGATTGGTGAGGACACCAACCACGGAAAGAATTTTGTCCTCGGTTGGTGTCCTCACCAACCGAAAAAGTGAAATTTATACTTCACCTTAATATTTTAAATGTTCGCTTTCCTATAAAAGAAAGCGGACATTTTTGTTTAAACTGGTTTTTGTCCTCGGTTGGTTTGATTAACAAATGAAAAGTGGATTGGGTAGGTCTCCAACCACGTATGGAATACACTTCAATAATTAATTTTATGGAGGTGCTTTTTTTTTGTAAAATAATGTTAATACCTCATTGTCAATTACAATAATTAACAAAAACTTAAAAATTTTCTTGACTTTTATTATTTTATTTCCTAAAATTGCTAAACTAAAAAAATATTATGAAAATAAAAATACTAAGAAATTTTAAAAGTAACCTCATAAAAGGGCTGCTGGTGTTGATTTTTGGTGTGTTAGGCGAGCTTAGTTGGGGACAGGTTACTTATACATTACAAACTGGAAATTTTACTACAAATTCTCTCACTACAAATACTAATGGTAATTACTTTGCTGGAACTGTCAATAATAGTGTTAGTGAAGTTAAGTTTTATGCCAATGGTTCGGGAGGCGGATATACTGGAGATCCAGGTGTGGCTTCTTTTCAAACATTTACTACAAATGGAATTGGCAGTGGAACTACAAGACCATTAAAAGTTGGAGATGAATTTACTATTACTTGTTATGTGGCTAATAGTTCTAGTTTTTTTAATTCAAGTAATTCTGGTATTTCATTTAATGGAAATACTACTTATTCTTCATTTGCAAACTATAGCACAAATCAAAGGGCAAAGTTTCAAATAAACAAAGATGGAAATTGGTTTTCATTTGCAAATGGAGCAGGTTCTGGCTATGCAACTCCTGGTCAAGACGTGACCTTTACCATTAAATTAACATCAGGAAATACAGCAAATATGACTATTAGTTCTGCAAATGGTGCAACAACATATGATATGTTATTGGCAAATAGTCCATCTTCAAATGGTGATAATATTACAAGTTTTGCAATTTGGAATCGAACTAGTGGTAGTTTTAACGATATGTATTGGAAAAATGGTTCTTTAACTGCTACTGGAAGTGTTGAATTAGGAAATGGAAATGGCACATCTACTATTTCAGGAGTTATAAGTAATGGCTTAGCTGCCAACTCAACTTCTACAGTGAGTTCAAATGTATTAACAAAAACAGGTTCAGGAACAATTACTTTAACAGCTCAAAATACCTATACAGGTTTAACAACTGTAGCAGCGGGCACATTGAAATTAAATAGAATTGGAGGAAACACTCTACCAGTAACAAACAATGTAACTTTAAATGGTGGAACTTTACAAATAAGCTCTGATCAAACATTAAATAATTTAACACTAAGTTCTGGAGGTTTAACCATTGATGATGGGGTTACATTAACTATTAACGGCACACTTAATTATACGGGAGGCTCTATGAATTATGGTTCAACATCAACTGGGAATTTAGTAATTTCAAGTAGCGGAAATCTGATTGTATCAAGTGGAACCTTCTCCACAATGGGAAGATTAACCTTAAAATCTGATGCTTCAGGAACAGCAAGCATTGGGAATTCGGCTGGAACTATTTCAGGGAATGTTACAGTTGAAAGATATATTCCAGGTTTATCCACTAAACGCTATCGCTTTTTGTCTAGTCCTCTATCAACAAATGTAGCTGATTGGAGAGGTGAAATATTTATAACTGGGGGCGGTACAAGTTCACAATTTTCATCAGTGGGCACTAATAACATAAAGTCAAATGGATTAGATTGGACCTTATCAGGTGCACCTTCAATGTTTGGTTATACTGAAAATTTGAATTCAGGAAGTTTAAATTCAAGATGGGAAGCCATTACTAGTGGAAGTACAACATTGACTGCTGGTAAAGGATATAGGGTATTTATTAGAGGGGATAGAAGTAGTTCAGGAGTATTAGACAATTCTGTTACAAGTCAATCAGCGGTTACCATTACCTCGGTTGGAACTATCAATTCTGGTTCTCAAACTTTGCCTGTCACATATAATGGTTCTTCTACGGATGATGGTTGGAATTTAGTTGGAAATCCTTATCCATCAAGCATTGATTGGAATGCTTCAAGTGGTTGGACAAAAACAAACGTTTCAGGTACCATATGGATATACAATCCTAGTACCAATACCTATGGCAATTGGGATGGAAATACTATAACAAACGGTGTATCAAGATATATTTCTTCTGGTCAAGCATTTTTTACAAGAACTTCTGCGGGTTCTCCTGCTCTTAGTTGTACGGAAGCTGTAAAAACTTCAAATGTTGGTTCTGCAATTTTTAAAACATCAAATCTTGAAGAAAATACTTTAAGAATTTCTCTGGTAAAAAACGAAACTAACAAAGATGAAGCGGTAATTCGTTTTATGGAT
Source organism: Bacteroidota bacterium (assembly GCA_947453415.1). Classification (GTDB taxonomy): domain Bacteria; phylum Bacteroidota; class Bacteroidia; order UKL13-3; family UKL13-3; genus JAAFJM01. Next base: position 3,496 of record CANGGG010000056.1, read on the forward strand.
GGAAAAAAAGATGATTTCAGTGAAAATGATGACGTAAGAAAATTCTATAACCCAACTGTTAATATTTCAAGTTTTTTTGATACAGTTACTTACGCCTCCGTAAATTATTTAAGTAAAGAATTAATTAACGATAAAATAGTACCTATTAGTGCTTGGGTTGATACAGAAGGCGATTACTCACTTAGTTTTACTGGTATAGAAAACTTTAATTTAACTAATCGCATAATACTAAAAGACAATTTTTTGAATACCTATACTAATTTAAATACAAACCCAAATATTAGTTTCAAAATAACTTCTGATCCAAAATCAAAGGGAGATAATCGTTTCGAAATAATATTTGAGTCAAAATCAATTACTAATATTCAAAATATAAATTTTAAAACGACCAATCTAACCGCATTTCCTAATCCTGCAACTGATATTTTGAACATTAATTTAAGCAACACCAACTTTAAAAATTCAAATATTGTGGTTTATAATGTGTCTGGTATGGAAGTGAGTAAATCAACCATGAATGGATCAACCGCTCAATTAAATATTGAAACATTAGGCAGCGGTGTTTATTTTGTAAAAGTAAGTAATGAAAATGGATTTAGTAAAACAGTAAAATTTGTAAAGTAGTTGTCAGTTGATAGTTGATAGGAGAAGGAAGTTGAAAAACTATAACCCGAAAACTAGTAACCCGCAACTCGTAACACGTAACTCGAAAAAAAATATGAAAAAAATAATAGCAATTGCAACAATATTAGTATGCATTACATTTGTAGCTAACGCACAGCCAGGAAGTACCACAGGAGGATTTGATGATGAACCACAAGACGTTCCTGTAGATGGTGGCATTATTATGCTTGTAGCAGCAGGTGCGGCTTATGGATACAAGAAAATAAAAAAGAATGTTTGATTTGTGATATTCGAATTTCGAATTTCGAATTTGGTTTTTCGAATTTTATATTTCATACTTTCACTAAATCCGCTATCTTTCAATTGATATTCAATTTAACAAGCTCAACACCTTCGGTTTTTGGGCTTGTTGATTTTTTACTTAATTACACTTTGCTTAAGCCTTGTGTGATTGTCATTTCGAAATTAATAATTCTTAAAGACTGCCTCTTTTTTTTAGCCAAAAAAAGGTAAAAACAATAGTAAGTATAAAGTATAAATAGGCCTTTCCTGCTACAAAGTCTTCGAAAATTGAAATGTAAAAACCTACTAAAAGACAAATAATTGCCAATACTAACCAATTTCTAAGAATCCACTTTTCCATTATTTTTTGATGCTTAAAATGCCTGTTATTTTAAAAATTTTATATTCTGAAAAGGCTGTATTACTTTCCAAACCTTCTCCATAAATAATTTCATCTGGTGTAGTAATTTTAACATTGTCGCTGGTATTTATTTTATTTGTTTTTTCATCCCAAACCAACGATTCCGTTCTTAAAGTATCACCTTTTATATTTACCACAATTACCTCATTTTTAACAGTCATGGTTCTTAGTCTGTCATTTCTAATGGCGTATTTTGATTTGATATAACTGGTGATTTTTTTATCTTTATTATAAAAATAAGCAGTAATGCCTTTTTTCATAATTGATTGATTACTTTTTTCGTTATCATATCTTTCAAGCATTGGCGCAAATACTTTTGCTTTTACAAAACCAGAATCTGTATAGTTTAATATAATATTTGTCCCAACTTCTAAAGGTAAATTATCTGAAGCGGTGAGCACTTGTATTTTTTCAATATTATCGTTTTTACAAGATTGAAATAGTACAATTTTAGCTATAAAAACAGCAATTAAAATGGTTTTTTTGAAAGTAGAATTAGTCATATTTATACTTAATAAACCACTTATCAGAAAAAACCAAGCCAATTGTTAATTTATAAAACTGCTCATTGATTAATGTAGTATTTGCCCCACGAGTTAAAAATTCAAATCCAACATTTACACGTGAAAATTTCTTATACCTATCTCTTTCAGCAATAGGTATTCCAATTCCACAATTATAACTACTTATGTTTACAGACTGATTGTCAATAAATATGTTGGTTTGTTCCATTTTATAACCAATACGGTATTCTAAACGTTTAAAATAATTTCTCGAATCTTCTTTAATATCAGGTAGCCAACAAGCGCCAACATTAAAATGCCAAGAGTTTTGAAGGCCTTTATTTTGTCCAAAACTAGTGTAATTACTCCATGCTGCTGTTCCAAAATCGGCAGCTACAGTCCAATTGGTATTGTTTGTAATTGCTATTCCATATTTAATTTCAAAAGGAATTGTAATTGAACCATTTTTTGTTTCGTCTGTTTTAATCGAATCTTTTCCCAAATCCAAACCACCAATTGCAAGTGTTCTAAAAGAATATCTTTGATTTCCTGTTAAATTGGTTTGTGAATTAAAAGTAACTCCTGCGTTTATTGAAATAGGGTTTTTATGGCTTCTTACCAATTTTTTATGTTCAAATCCATTTGAATCAATAACGGTTTTATATTTTGGTAAGCTTAAATTTAAACTATCAAAATGTGATTGAAATCCGTATTCTATTAAAAATCCATTTACATTGTCTTTTCTTTCTGCCGACCAATTAAAAATATAATATTGAGCTGGTGCAGTTTGAATCATTCTTGAATTGATTTGTCCAAAAATATATCCTACATTTACTCCCGCAGATAAGTATTTATTTAATTTAGTACCAACTCCAAAAAATGCTCTTGTTAGTCCACCGCTTCCTAATTGTGAAGTGGTAGCATTCACATCAATCAAAGCATTAAACGTATCAACTTTAATAAGGGTAGTTCTTCTAATGTCATAACCTAAGGCCGAATATGGTGCCGCACCAAATGCAATGCCAATACCTTTTTTTGAAATTAAAGTTCCAAAATTAAAGTATGCCAAGCCTGAAAGTGATGCATTTAAAGTAGAACTTCCACTTTTTAGCGTTCCATTGTTTAGCATGGCTCCAGCTTCTAAATTTGTTTGTGCCAAAGCACTATAAGATGCAGGATTTAAAATATTTAAGTCGTATTTTCTTCTAAATCCTTGGCTTACTTGTCCCATATTTCCAAGTGTAGCTGAACCAATATATTGCAAATCGCCAATTCCAAAAAACGAATAAGGACTTTGAGTTAAATTTTGGGAGAATGAGCTGAAAGTTTGAAACAAAAAACACACCGTAACAAGGATATTGATTTTGTTTTTTTCTTTAATTGATTGCCAATTGTGGGCTTTATACATTGTAAGTTAATATTTTATTGAGTCCAAATAGTGTTAAATAGGGATGCGCAAATAAGGCTTTTTTTAGGTGTTTTTCAAACAAAAAACAATTACCACCACTTAAAATTATTTCAGTTTCGCCAAATTTTGATTCATATAATTCAATTCTACTTTTTATTTCTGCTAATATTCCAAAAAATGCGCCACTTTGCATACAACTTTCAGTTGAATTTCCATTGAAATCTGTTGGCTCATTAAAAGATAATAGCGGTAATTTAGCCGTAAAATAATTCATTGCTTGCAAACGCATGTCTAAGCCAGGTGAAATGGCTCCACCCAAATATTCCTTTTTACGGTTCAAAAATTCAAAGGTTACACATGTTCCCAAACTTATTACTAATATATTTGAATGATTATTTAAATGAACCGCAGCAGCTATTAAAGCTATTCTGTCTAGTCCTAAAGTGCTTGCAGTTAAGTAATTATTTTGAAAAGGTAATTTAGTTAAATGATTAAAAGGCAAAAGTTTAGTTTTTGTTTGAAGCATTTGTAAAAGAGGTTCTTCACTTTCATTTACATTACTAATAATGCTATATTCAATTTGATTTTCAACAATAATATTTTCAATATTTTCCACATTTAAAACATCTAATATTATAGTTTCTAATAAGTTAGAATTTTCAAAAATTCCAATCTTAGTTTTTGTGTTTCCAATATCAATACAAATGTTTTTCATAGTTTTTGTTAGTTTTTAGTACTTAGTTTCTTAGTTTCTTAGTTTCTTTAAACGAACTAAGTACTAAAAACTAGTTAACTAAGTACTTTTTTCTATATTATCATTTCTAATTCTTTGTGAGCAAATTCTTGCAATTCATTGCCAATAAGTACTTTTAGTAATCCTAATTCATTTACACTTTCAATTTGCCCTAATACCAATTGCTTATTGATATTAAAGTAGCAAGTTTCGTTTTTTCTGAACAATAAATCATTGTATTTTTTTGAAATTTTTTGAAATTTTCCTAAAGCTAGCAATTGATAGTAACTATTTAATTGATCAGTTAATTGGTGCAAAACTGTTTCAATGTTTAAATTATGATTTAAAATATTTTTTAAAGAAATAGCATTTTTGTTTTCAAACGTTTCTTGATTAATATTTAGACCAATTCCAATAATAGTTTGTTTTATTTTGCTGCCTTGCAATGTATTTTCAATTAAAATTCCGGCAATTTTTTTGTTTTCAATATAAATATCATTGGGCCATTTAATGGCACTTTTTTTATTTGAATATTTTTCAATAATTGCTTGTAAAGCAAGGCTAACAGCCATATTTATATAAGCTTGTTGTTCTATTTTAATAAAAGGAAATTCAAGTAATATACTGCATAATAAATTCTCACCTTCATTGCTTTCCCATTTATTGGCGGCCATACCTTTTCCGTTTGATTGGAAATTGGTAAAAAGCACCAAACCATTTTCAACCGGATAATTTTTTATAAAATTATTCGTTGAATCTAACTGATTTATAAAGTGATATTTAAATTGAATAGATAACAAATTTTTATAACCGTTTTTTAAACTTACTTTTGGCGCGCAATATAGCAAGATAAATAGCAAATGAGTACTGAGAAAACACCAGCAAAAAAAGTAGCTGCAAAAAAAGTAGCCAAAAAAGTAGCTGCAAAAAAGGTAAGTTTAAAAAAAATAGCACCTAAAAAAGTGATAATTAAAAAAGAAACTACCAAAAAAGAAACGAAATCAAAACAAGTTATAACTGATCCTACCGAGTATTTGGCTTGGGCAATAGCACAAGGAATGTTTGAACGTAAAGCAGAAGATATAAAAATATTAGACATGCGTAATGTAAAAAGCGCAAGCACTGATTTTTTTGTAATAAGCCATGCCGAAAGTGATAAGCAAGTTGAAGCAATTGCACGAAGTGTAGATGAAGAAGTGAAAAAATTAACAGGTGAAATGCCTTGGCACCGCGAGGGAATGGAAAATAACGAATGGGTTTTATTGGATTATTTTAATGTAGTAGCTCATGTTTTCCAGCGCGAAAAACGTGAGTTTTATGCGGTAGAAGAACTTTGGGGCGATGCCATTCAGGTAGAGTTTATAGGTAAATAATTTTTAAGCCTAAGTATTCAAAAAATTCAATTATTAATAATTATAATATTATTTTGTAAATAATAAGTTGGAATTATAAAAATGACTCCAACTTATTACATTTGCAGCCGTTAAAAAAAATATGTTAGATAAAAATACACTGATTGGCTTTTCGCTAATTTTAGCCTTATTGGTTGGCTGGGCTTACTTTTTAAAACCAAGTGATGAAGAAATAGAAGCATACAAGCGTCAACAAGACAGTACAAAAATTGCTGAAATTCAGCAAGACAGTATTGTTAGAACCAGTATTGATTCATTAAAAAATAATGCAGTTCTTTCAGCATCAACTGATAGTGCAAGTGCGAAAGAAGCTTTTGGTACTTTTGCTTTAGCAGCTCATGGAACTGAGGAATTTTCAACTATTGAAAACAATGATTTGAAAGTTACTTTTAGCAATAAAGGTGGTAGAATTTATAAAGTTCAATTAAAAAAATACAAAACTTATGCAAAGCAAGATTTAGTTTTATTTGATGGCGCTGATAATGTGCAATCATTCGACTTTCCTACAGTTGATAATAAAATTATAAATACTGCAAATTTGTATTTTAAACCAACAATATCTGAAGATAAAAAAAGTATAAGTATGAAAGTGAGTATTGGCGAAAACCAATACATTGAACAATTATATGGCTTTGATTCAATTAGCAATATGCTAAAATACAATATTAATTTAGTGGGTTTAGAAAATGTAATTCAGCGAAATAGAACTAGCTTAGACATTAATTGGTCAACCAATTTGCGCATGCAAGAAAAAACCAGAGAAGCTGAGGAACGTGTTTCAACTATTTTTTACAGAGTTAAAGGAGATGAACCATCAAAACTTTCGGAAGGTAGTGAAGCAAAAGAAACCATTACTAGCGATTTGCAATGGGTTAGTTACAAACAACAATATTTTAACCAAACTATTATAGCTGAAAAAGGATTTACCGATGCGGTTTTAGAAACTAAAAATGATCCTTATAAAACTAATTTACGTAAGTTTAGTTCTATTTTAACCATTCCATACGATCATAACAACAATGAAAGTTTTGCTATGAAAATATATTATGGACCAAATCATTATAAGACCTTAGAGACTTTAAATATTTCATTAGAACGTATTGTTACTTTAGGTTGGGGAGTTTTTAGATGGGTAAATAAGTACATTGTAATTAATGTATTTGATTTTTTAAGTAGGTATATTGGAAGCTTTGGTATAATTATATTAATGCTTACTTTATTGATAAAAACTGCTTTGCTTCCTTTGGTTTACAAAAGTTATTTGAGTGCTGCCAAAATGCGTTTATTGAAACCGGAAATGGATGAGATAAAAGAAAAAACTGGTGGTGACATGACTAAAGCGCAACAAGAAAACATGAAATTGTATAAAAAAGCAGGTGTGAATCCTTTTGGTGGTTGCATTCCTGTATTATTACAATTGCCAATTTTGTTTGCCATGTTCCAATTCTTCCCTTCTGCTTTTGAATTACGCCAACAAAGTTTTCTTTGGGCTGAAGATTTATCAACTTTTGATAATGTTTTAAACTTGCCTTTTGAAATTCCTTTTTATGGTAATCACGTAAGTTTATTTGCCATATTAATGACAGTTTCCTCTGTAGTTTATGCACTTTATAATAATCAAGCTACAGGTGTAACCGGACAAATGAAATGGTTAGGTTTATTTATGCCAATTATTTTCTTGTTTACATTAAATAGCTTTGCTGCAGGTTTAAATTATTACTATTTTGTATCTAATTTGGTAACTATTTTACAACAATTAACCATAAAGTTTTTTGTAGACGAAAAGAAATTACATGCTCAATTACAAGAAAATAAAAAGAAACCTGTTACCAAATCTAAATTCCAACAAAAGCTTGAAGACATGGCCAAAAGTAGGGGAGTAGATATGAATAAATTAGGGAAGAAGTAATTTGAATGATGAAGTATAAATTATAAAATTTCGAAAAGGCTGTCTCGCAAGGATGGCCTTTTTATTGTTATTTGATTTTTGAGAGATGAGCAATGGTCGGTGGGAGACTTGGGAGATAATCAATGAGAATCAATTATTAATTTGTGTTTTTGTCTCCATATTTTTTAATGCGTTTACGTTTATGAATAGTTTGGTTTTTCAGTTCTTTTGAAATTACACTTATGCTACCATCTCTTTCTAACATTACCAATTCAGCATCTTCTATTTTTTCTATTCCATGTTCTCGCACCACCGCCTCTAATTCATCAATTGTAAGTTTTTGTTTTTGTAAATTTTCAGTTTTTACAAAACCTTTGTAAACCAACATCACAGGTTCACCTTCCAAAATTTTACTAAAGCTTTTACTTTTATAAGATACAAGTTTTATAATATAATTTAAAGCAAATAAAGTTAACGCAGCCACCAATCCACCAATTAACGAACTATCAGGTCCAACCATTGCATTTTGCACCGCATTACTTATTAAAAGTATCAGTACCAAGTCGGTAATGCTTAATTGTGAAAGTTCTTTTTTTCCAAAAAAGCGGATGGCCAAAATGATGAAAATATATACAGCTAAGGAGCGTAAAATTATGTCGAAATAAGTATTCATTTTTTTGATTAATTTGCACACCAAACATACATAAAATGACAAATAAAATAGCATTTATTACAGGAGCGTCATCGGGAATAGGGGAAGCCACCGCTCGTTTGCTTGCTGCTCAAGGTTTTGATTTGATTTTAAATGCCCGCAGACAAGATAAAATTGAAAAATTAGCCAATGAATTAATAGAATCCTTTTCCGTAAAAGTATTAACCTTAGTATTTGATGTACGCATTCATCATGAAGTAAAAAATGCCATAGAAAACTTAAGTGAGGATTGGAAAAACATATCGGTTTTGGTAAATAATGCAGGATTAGCAAGTGGACTTTCTCCAATTTATGATGGTGATTTAAATGATTGGGAAGCTATGATTGATACCAACGTAAAAGGTTTGTTATATGTGTCGAAATATGTATTGCCAATTATGAAAAATAAGGAAAACGGACATGTTATCAATATTGGTTCAATAGCAGGAAAGGAAGTTTATAATAATGGAAATGTGTATTGCGCCACAAAACATGCAGTAGATGCTTTAAGCAAAGGAATGCGAATTGAATTGGCCCCGTTTGGTGTAAAAGTTACTGCCATACATCCTGGAGCTGTGGAAACTGAATTTTCAATTGTTCGTTTTCATGGCGATGAAGAAAAAGCAAATAAAGTTTATGAAGGATTTGAAAACCTGGTTGCCAATGATATTGCAGAAGCCATTTGGTTTTGTTTAAATCGTCCGTTCAGGGTAAATATTAACGAACTTATTATAATGCCAACCGCTCAGCCTATTGCTAGTATTATTAATAGGAAGTAGGTTGATTGGTTGATAAATTGATTAGGTTATTAGTTCTAGAGAAATTTGCTTCATCATTGCTTATTGTCTATTGCCTTCACTTCGCACTTTTGTCACTTCGAATTCCGCATTTCGTTCACTTCGCATTTTTTTATAATCGGTGATATTATTATCAAGCTTGTAACTATGTTTGCGATACAATAAATTTAATTATGAATAAAATATTTTTAATACTAAAGCGTGAGTTTATAACAAGGGTTAAAAAGAAATCCTTTTTAATTATGACTATTGTTTCGCCTTTATTGATTGTATTGTTTTACGGCATTACCATTTATTTTACTATTAACGGACCGGGTAATGAAAACATTAAAACAGTTTTTGTAAACGATAACAGTGGTTTGATAACCGATAAATTAAACAATAATAAAATATTTAATTTTAAGTATGGAACAATTGAAAATTATACACCAAGTGAGTTTTTGAAAATTAATCCTGCTTATTATGCATTACTACAAATTCCTGATTCATTTGGGTTAAATAATACCAATGGAATAAAGCTATTAGCCACTGACCAGCCAAGTGTTTCGCAAATTGATTACATAGAAAATGAAATAGAAAAATATGTAAAAAATGAGCAATTGGCTAATTATAAAATTGACCAAAGTATCATTGATAAAATAAATGAAACGAATGTAAAACTAAGTACTACAAAAATTAATTTTGAAAGCCAAGAAGAGGAAAAAAGTAATTCGGGAGCGGCAACAGCATTGGGAATGGGAGGTGCTTTACTCATATATTTATTCATATTTTTATATGGTGTAATGGTTATGAAAGGCATCATTGAAGAAAAAACAAATCGCATTGTTGAAATTATAATTTCATCGGTGAAACCATTTCAATTAATGATGGGAAAAATACTCGGAATTGCAAGTGTTGGTTTGTTACAATTTGTAATTTGGGTAGCACTTATTTTATTGGCAATGCCATTAGTAAGTTCATTTTTGATTGGTGATCATGTGAAAGAATTGGCAAATGTTTCCTCACAATTGCCCAAAGCAATGCCAATAAATGCCATCAGTGGAAATTCATTTTTAGATGGACTGTTATCATTTAATTATCCGTATTTAATCGGTGTTTTTTTGTTTTATTTTATTACCGGTTATTTGTTTTATGGTGCATTGTTTGCCGCTATTGGTAGCGCAGTAGATAACGAAACCGATACCCAACAATTTATGTTACCAGTTACCATGCCTTTGGTTTTTTCTATTGCTTTAGCTCAAGGTTTGGTGTTAAATGCCCCTAATGGAGCAGCTGCATTTTGGTTGTCTATTATTCCTTTTACCTCTCCTGTTGTTATGATGATTCGATTGCCTTTTGGGGTTCCAACATGGGAACTATTATTGTCCATGTCGTTAATGATTTGCGGCTTTATGTTTACTGTTTGGTTAGCTTCTAGAATTTATAGAATTGGTATTTTAACATTTGGAAAAAAACCTACTTACAAAGAAATTTGGAAGTGGATAAAAATGAGTAATTAAATCATGAGCATTACTCATCCGCTGCGAATTAGTAGTTACCGGTATTTTATTTTAACACGATTTTTTTTAACGTATGCCTATCAAATAATTGCGGTTGTTATAGGCTGGCATATTTATAAACTCACCAACGATGTATTGGCTTTGGGTTTAATTGGGTTAGCCGAAGCCGTTCCCGCCATTAGTATTGCCTTATTTGCCGGTCATGTAGCAGATAAACATAACCGAAAAAAGATCATGCAATTTAGCATGTTAACCATGTTGCTTGGCGCAATAGGTTTATTGTTAGTTACAAATAATTCATTTCCAAAAACTTTACAAGTAAATGCCATTTATGGTTTAATCATGTTAATTGGTTTGGGAAGGGGTTTTTATGCGCCTGCTGGGCAAGCCATTTTAAATCAATTAGTAAACAAAGAACAATTGGTAAAAGGTAGCACTTTTTATAGCACTACTTGGCAAATTGCTTCTATTGCTGGTCCGGCAAGTGCTGGTTTTTTGTATAATTATTATGGAATTACCAATAGTTTTATTGTAATTATTGGATTGTTTTCTATTTCATTTACTTTTTTAAGTTTAATAAAAGTAAAAAAACATGTTGTGTCCATGAACCACGATTCTATTTGGCTTAATTTAGCAGAAGGAATCAAATATGTATTGAACCATAAAATTATTTTAGGTGCGCTTTCACTCGATTTGTTTTCAGTTTTGTTTGGTGGTGCTGTGGCTTTGTTACCAGCGTTTGCCCATGAAATATTAAATGTTGGTCCGCAAGGATTAGGCTATTTGCGAGCAGCACCATCATTAGGAGCTAGTATAACAATGATTGCTTTTTCGTTTTATGGAAGTTTTAAAAATCCTGGACAAACATTAATAATTGTGGTGGCTGCATTTGGAATTTGTATGATTGGTTTTGGTTTAAGTACCAACTTTTATTTAAGTATTTTACTCCTATTTTTAAGCGGTGCCTTCGATAGTATTAGTGTAATTATTCGTGGTGCAATTATGCAAATATTTGTACCCGATAATATGCGTGGTAGGGTGTCATCTATTAATACCATTTTCATTGGAAGTTCTAACGAAATAGGTGCGTTTGAAAGTGGAGTAGCAGCAAGGTTTTTGGGCTTAGCACCATCAGTTGTTTTTGGTGGAACTGCCACATTAATTGTTGTACTTTCAGCACAATGGAAAGCCAAAGCATTGAAAACAATGAAATTTTTGTAAGTAATTCGTCATGTCATTTTCATAATCTTATAACTTATAAATATAAAACTATAACAAGTAAATTATTAAATTATTTGTTATTTGTAATACATAAAAGCACTCCACTTTTTATATAAAAAACATGCTATGAAAATAAAAAAGAATGTAGCCATTAGCGAATCAGGATTTATTTTTAATCCAACCACAGGTGATTCGTTTAGCACCAATCCCATTGGTTTAGAAATTATCAGAATGCTTAAAGATGATAAAAGCAAAGATGAAATCCGCAAATCTATTTTAAGTAAATACAATACAGATGAATCCACTTTTGAAAAAGATTATTATGATTTTGTTATGATGTTGCAAACGAATCAAGTAGCTGACGATAGCGAATAATTTTTGGAACCTAAAGAATAATTTTATGAAACAAAAAATAACGGTTGCAGTATCTGGATTAAACAATATTGATAGTCCCGGACCTGGAATTCCTGTAATTAGAGCGTTAAAAGAAAGCAAGGATTTTGATGTTAGAATTATTGGTCTAAGTTATGAAACTTTAGAACCAGGTTTATATATGCACGATTTGGTTGATAAATCATACCAAATACCATTTCCAGGCGCAGGAATTGATTCATTATTAGAACGCATTTATTATATTCATAACCAAGAAAAATTGGATGTAATTATTCCTAATTTTGATGCGGAATTAGCAAATTTTATGAAAATAGAACCTTTGCTAAAATCTGATTTAGGCATTAGTATGTTTTTGCCAACTCAAGAGCAATTTGACGAAAGGCATAAAGCAAACTTGTTTGAATTTGGTGAAAAACATGGTGTAGATGTTCCATTCAGTAAAATGATGTTTAATACCTCGGAAATTCCTGTTATTTCCAAAGAATTTTCTTATCCAATGGTAGTAAAAGGAAAGTTTTACGATGCATACATTGCATACAATGCAGAACAAGTAGCCAATTATTTTAATAAAATTAGTGCTAAATGGGGCTTGCCTATTATAATTCAAGAATATGTTTTTGGTAGTGAAGTAAATGTTACGGCCTTGGGTGATGGCAATGGAAATGCAATTAGTGCGGTGCCCATGCGAAAACTTTTTATTACTGATAAAGGCAAAGCTTGGGCTGGAATTTCATTAGACGATGAAGAGTTGGTTAACATTGCAAATAGGGTTATTTCATCTTCGAAATGGCGTGGTGGAATGGAACTGGAATTCATTAAAACTGCTGAAAACAAATATTATTTATTGGAAATAAATCCGCGTTTTCCAGCTTGGGTTTATTTAGCAGCTGGTTGCGGTCAAAACCAACCAGAAGCATTGGTAAAACTGGCATTAGGACAAAATGTGCCACCATATAAAGCTTATGATATTGGAAAAATGTTTATTCGTTATTCGTTCGATATGATAGTAGATTTAAAAGAATTTGAACAAATATCGACAATAGGGGAGCTTTAAATAATGCTTTTGGCCTATAGCCTATGGCTTCTAGCTTCTTCAAAAAAGTATTAAAAATCAAATAAAATTGCCAAAGGCTAGCCGCAAGCAGCCAGAGGCCTAAAAAATATAAAACACATGGAAAAAATTAGATATGAAAGACCAGTAATTAAAAAATTAAATACTGGAGTAATGAATAAATACGGAACTCGTACTGAATATACTCCTGTTACCAATATTGATGGTGCAAGAGTAAAGGATTTGATAAGTGAATTTGGTTCACCATTATTTGTAATGAGTGAGCAAACTATTAGAAAAACATACAAAGATGCGGTGCGCGCATTTACTACTCGCTATCCAAAAGTACAGTTTGCATGGAGTTATAAAACACATTATAACAATGCCATTTGTAGTGTTTTTCATCAAGAAGGAAGTTGGTCGGAAGTAGTTTCAGGTTTTGAATATAATAAAGCATTATTGAACGGAGTTCCTGGAAATAAAATTATATTCAATGGTCCTGATAAAACCGATGACGATTTGATTTTAGCAATCAATAATGAATCAATGATTCACATTGATCATTTGGATGAATTATATAGAATTATAGAGCTAACAGACGAGTTAAAAAAACGTCCAAAAGTAGCCATTCGTGTAAACATGGATACAGGCGTTTACCCCATGTGGGATCGATTTGGTTTTAATTATGAAAGCGGGCAAGCTTGGGATGCAATTAATAAAATTATTTTAACCAATAAAATGGATTTAATAGGCTTGCATACTCATATTGGTACATTTATGTTAACACCTAGCGCTTATGCTGTGGCAGCAACTAAATTATTGGATTTAGCTTTTCATATAAAATCTAAATTTGGAAAAAACATTACTTATATTGATATGGGTGGAGGTTTTGCTTCTCGCAATACTTTAAAAGGTTCATATTTAATGGGCGCTGATTCGGTTCCAACTTTTGATGATTATGCCGAAGCAATTTGTTCCGCTTTATTGAACTCAGAGTACAGCAAAGAGGATTTACCATTATTAATTTTAGAAAGTGGTCGTTCATTGGTTGATGAAGCGGGTTTTTTATTAGGAACAGTTTTGGCAAACAAACGTTTAAGCGATGGTCGTAAAGCTACTATTATGGATTTTGGTGTCAATATTTTATTCACTTCTTTTTGGTATGAACATAAAATTTCGCCAGCGCAAGAATTCAGTCATTACACTGAGGATTCAGTAATTTATGGTCCATTATGTATGAACATTGATGTAATCAGAGAAAATATTACCTTGCCTCCAATGAAAAAAGGGGATAATGTAGTGGTTCACACCGTGGGTGCATATAATATGACGCAATGGATGCAATTTATAGCCATGAGACCTAATATTGTTATGATTGATATGGATGGAAAACCTCATTTAATTCGTAAAAAAGAAACTTTGGAATACATGAATAGTTTAGAAATTACTCCTGAATATTTAAAAGATTTTAAACTATAATTATTCTGTTTAAAACATTAATTAAGTTATAAAAATATGTTGAACTTTATCTTAATTTTGACATCGTTTTACATTTGATAAACATAAAAAATTGATAAAAACAAATTTTAAATACAATATAAAACTCCACGGGAATGGCATAATTAATAGCTATTCTCAGTTGTTTTTGGCTGATAGCTATTGGCTTGCAGCTTTTGTGTTTATTGCTTCTTTTATTGATGTTTATGTGGGTTTTTATGGATTGCTTTCAGTAATTTTAACAAATGTTTTTGCGCAAATTTTAAATTATAATCAAACTTATATCTCCAAAGGATATTATGGTTTTAACAGTTTGTTGGTTGGCTTATTTATTGGTTATACTTTTCAGCCAAGCTGGCAATTGTTTTTATTGGTAGGCTTTATCAGTTTTATTACTTTTGTGTTAACCATAGTTATTGCTGGCTTACAAGCCAATAAAAAATTACCTTATTTAAGTTTACCTTTTTTGTTTGCTGTTTGGTTAATACAGTTAGCAACTCCTCATTTTGCTACTTTAATAAATAACGATAGGGGTATTTTTGTTTACAATGAAATGCTTAAATTGGGTGGTGCTGATATGGTTCAAGCATATCATTTTTACGATAATATTGAATTGCCTCATTTGTTAGATGTATATTTAAAATCACTGGGTGCCATTATTTTCCAATACAATATTATAGCTGGAATATTAATAGTAATTGGTTTATTAATATTTTCTCGTATTGCATTTTTATTGTCTATTGTTGGTTTTTTAAGTGGTTATTATTTCTTTATATTACTGCAAGGCGATGTTAATTTATTGAATTATACTTTTATTGGTTTTAACTTTATATTGGCTGCTATTGCCATTGGAGGATATTTTTTACTAGCTAATTCCTACTCATTTTTATTAGTAATTATTGCCGCACCTATAATATCAATTATTATAGCTGCTTCTGCCTCAGTATTTGGTTTATTAGGTCTTTCTGTATTGTCATTGCCATTTAATATCATGGTAATTATGGTGCTTTATTTTTTATATTATAGGGTAAAAGCCGATAAGTTAAAATTAACGCAAGTTCAGTTGTTTTATCCTGAAAAAAATCTGTACAGATTTTTGAATGAAAAGGAAAGATTTAATGATGAAGTTTATTTTAAAATAGGACTTCCTTTTTATGGCGAATGGCAAATTTCGCAAGGGCAAAATGGTAGCATTACTCATAAAAATGAATACCAATATGCTTGGGATTTTGTGATAAAAGATGATGAACTAAAAACATTTCGTTTGCCTGGAATTAATTTAGAAGACTATTACTGTTATGCACTTCCCGTTTTAGCACCTGCCGATGGATATGTAGTTGATATTATTGATGGCATAGACGATAACTTAATTGGCGATGTAAACTTGCAACAAAACTGGGGAAATACCATTATTATTAAACATGCCGAACAGTTGTATTCTAAAATTAGCCACATAAAAAAGGATAGCTTTAAAGTAGCTGTGAACGAATATGTGTATAAAGGTCAAATGCTTGCTAATAATGGAAGTTCGGGGCGTTCGCCTGAACCACATATTCATTTTCAATTACAAAGTACAGCTGTTTTAGCAGCTACAACCATTCAATATCCATTGAGTAATTACATTACTAAAATAAATGGAAAGTATGTTTTTAAAACAAGTGGAATTCCTAATGAAAACGACATTGTGGCTAATGCTGCAATAAATAATTTATTAAAAAATGCATTTAATTTTATTCCAGGAAAAAAAATAAATTGGAATACCGAAATAAATGGCAAAAAAAGTATTGTTAAATGGGAAATTTTTACTGATATTAACAATCATTCATATATTTATTGTTATGAAACGAAGTCGTTGGCATGGTTTGTAAACGATGGAACTAAGTTTTATTTTACCACGTTTGAAGGAAATAAAAACAGTTTACTTTATTATTATTATTGTAACGTTCATAAGGTTTTGTTCAGTTACTATCAAGATATGGTAATAGAAGACTCATTGCCAATTTACGATGTTTTTAAACCACTTAGCCGAGTATTTAATGATTTTCTTTTACCATTTAGCAATACTTTAAAAGCACAGTATTTATTAAGCTATGTGTCAATTGACGATTATTTGTATCCAAAAAATATTTTATTAAGGAGCCAGGTTAATCTCCAATCTATTTTTTCGTTTAACAAATCTATCACAGCAAACTTTACCATAAGTGAAGGGAATTTTCAATCATTTGAGTTTTTAATTCTCAAAAAAACTATAAAAGCTACATGCGAAATATTATAATTATACTGTCAATAATTTTTGTTTGTAAGGTGCAAGCGCAATCATTTTTGAATGCAAATTACTTAAACGAAAATGCAAAGCCAATCAATGAATTTAGATTAGGTAAAACCAATTTGTTCAATCAAATTTATATGGAGTCGGGTGTTAAATTTAGCAATCAAACCGATACTGTAGGAAATTTAACTTCCAATCAAATTGGTTTACAACACCAACTTAGTAATAAATTGCAATTGTTTCATGCTTATAATTATATTTCTCAAAATGTGTGGTGGGGTCATGTAGCGCAACATAGTTATTATGCTAATTTCGAATATAAAAAAAGTGCGCTACTAAAGTATAATGGTGTTGTATCTTTTTTAAATAGTAATACTAAAATATTTCAAGAATTGCCCGCACCTCCAGTTTTTCCTCCTATGCAAACACCAACAAAACCTGCCGAATACATAAGCAGTAACAATGTGTTTTTGTTAGCAAGCTGTTCCTATAAATGGAAGCATTTTTTTATTAAAACTAGCTTCGCTTATAGTCATTTAAATAATTTGAAAAATAAGCAAACTCAATTTCAAACAGGAGCTGAATTGTTATTTGATATTAATAATAATGAGGCATTAGTATTCGGTTTGGGTATTTATCATTTTAGTAATAATAATTTATTAAGCACTTTAATTAAACCTTCTGTTTCATTTGTTATCAATGATGAATTGTCTGTAACCGCTGATTATTTTTATGCAAATGCGCGTAATTTTTCAGATCAAGATGGATATATTATTTATAATTCAGTTGATAAGACTTATGACAGAATAAATTTTATTCTTAAATACGAATTTGCTAATAATATATTTATATATAC
>CANGGG010000057.1 GCA_947453415.1 Bacteroidota bacterium
ACTCTAGAAGCAGCTGGTGCTGAAGTTGAAGTAAAGTAATTTCAACCACTAAATAACAGACTTGACCCCAGCAATTTGCTGCGGGTCAATTCTGCTTTTTAAAAAAAGCTAAATTTTAGCTTTTTTTATATCGTTTTATAACGGTATTTTTTGGTTTTATTCAACCTTAAAAAATGAATTTACATAAAATTGATATCGTTCTCAATTTAAAAAAAATATTACATTGACTAACAGAACTATAACACCAGAGGGTAGAATTACCTTCGCCAAGGTAAAACCAGTTATTGATTATCCAGATTTTTTGGATGTTCAACTAGAATCTTTTAGAGAATTTTTTCAGTTAGATACTACTTCAGAAAGTAGAGCTAATGAAGGTCTTTTCAAAGTTTTTCAGGAAAATTTCCCAATTAGCGATACTCGTAGCATATTTACTTTAGAATTTCTAGATTATTTTGTTGACCCACCACGTTATTCAATAGAAGAATGTATTGAAAGAGGTTTGACTTATAATGTTCCTTTAAAAGCTAAATTAAAATTAAGCTGTAATGATCCTGAACATGAAGATTTTCAAACTATTGTACAAGATGTTTATTTAGGAACTATTCCTTACATGACTCCAAGTGGTACTTTTTGTATCAACGGAGCCGAACGTGTTATTGTATCGCAATTACATCGTTCTCCAGGAGTATTTTTTGGACAATCATACCATACAAATGGTACAAAATTATACTCAGCCAGAGTAATTCCTTTTAAAGGTAGTTGGATTGAGTTTGCTACTGACGTAAATAACGTTATGTATGCTTACATTGATAGAAAAAAGAAGTTTCCTGTTACCACGTTATTACGTGCAATTGGTTACGAATCTGATAAAGATATATTAAACTTATTTGACTTAGCTGAAGAAATTAAAGTTAGTAAAGCAGGTTTAAAAAAAGTATTAGGTCGCAAATTAGCAGCTCGTGTTCTTAGAACTTGGGTGGAAGATTTTGTGGATGAGGATACAGGTGAAGTTGTATCAATTGAACGTAACGAAGTTATTATTGAACGCGATACTACAATTGAAGATAGCCATATTGATATGATTTTAGAAGCTGATGTTAAAAACATCATCTTGCATAAAAATGAAAGCAATCACAATGAGTTTGCTACTATTTTAAATACTTTACAAAAAGATACATCTAATAGTGCTAAAGAAGCTCACGAGCATATTTATAGGCAATTACGTAACGCAGATCCACCTGATGAAGAAACTGCTCGTGGTGTAATTGAAAAATTATTCTTTTCTGATAAACGTTATGATTTAGGTGAAGTTGGTCGTTACCGTATCAACAGAAAATTAAACAAAAATGAGTCATTAGATAACCGTGTGTTATCAAAAGATGATATAGTTTCTATTATAAAATACTTAATTGAATTATCTAATTCACGTGCAGATGTGGATGATATTGACCATTTAAGTAACAGACGTGTAAGAACGGTTGGTGAACAGTTATATTCTCAATTTGGCGTTGGTTTAGCTCGTATGAGTAGAACAATCCGTGAGCGTATGAACATTCGCGATAACGAAGTTTTTACACCTCAAGATTTGATTAATGCTAAAACATTATCATCTGTTATCAATTCGTTTTTTGGAACAAATCAATTGTCTCAATTTATGGATCAAACCAATCCATTAGCTGAAATTACTCACAAAAGAAGATTATCTGCCCTAGGGCCAGGTGGACTTTCTAGAGAGAGAGCCGGTTTTGAGGTTCGTGACGTACATTACACCCACTATGGTCGTTTGTGTACTATTGAAACTCCTGAAGGACCAAATATTGGATTGATTTCTTCTTTATGTGTTCATGCAAAAATTAATAGCATGGGCTTTATTGAAACTCCTTATTTAAAAGTAGAAAATGGAATTGTATCCGTTGGAAAACCAGTTACTTTTTTAAGTGCTGAAGATGAAGAAGGAATGGTTATTGCTCAATCAGATGCTAAATATGATGACAAAACAGGTTTATTTACTGATTTAAAAGTAAAAGCACGTTTTGAAGGAGATTTTCCAATGGTGGAGCCTGATAAATTACAATTTATGGATATTGCTCCAAATCAAATTGTATCAATTGCCGCAAGTATGATTCCATTTTTGGAACATAATGATGCGAATAGAGCTTTGATGGGATCAAACATGCAACGTCAAGCAGTTCCTTTGTTACGTCCTGAGGCTCCAGTTGTTGGTACAGGATTAGAAGGAAAAATTGCTCGTGATAGTCGTAATTTATTATTAGCTGAAGGTAATGGAACGGTAGAATATGTGGATGGTAATGAAATTAGAATTCGCTACGAACAAACAGAATCTGATAAGTTGGTTAGCTTTAGTACAGATACTAAAACTTATAAATTAACTAAATTCTTACGTACCAATCAAAATACTTGTATTAACCTTAGACCAATTGTTAAAAAAGGTCAAAAAGTTACAAAAGGTAATGTTTTGTGTGAAGGTTATGCCACTCAAGGTGGTGAATTAGCAATTGGAAGAAACTTAAAAGTTGCTTTCATGCCATGGCAAGGAAATAACTTTGAAGATGCTATTGTTATTAGCGAACGCGTTACCAAAGAAGATATTTTTACTTCTATTCACATTACTGAATATGAATTAGAAGTGAGAGATACAAAACGTGGTGAAGAAGAGTTAACAAATGATATCCCAAATGTTAGCGAAGATGCAACCCGTAATTTGGACGAAAATGGTTTGATTAGAGTAGGATGTGAAGTTTTTGACGGTGATATATTAATTGGTAAAATTACTCCAAAGGGAGAAACTGAGCCTTCGCCTGAAGAAAAATTATTGCGTGCTATTTTTGGAGATAAAGCTGGTGATGTAAAAGATGCTTCGTTAAAAGCTTCTCCATCTACTGCAGGTGTTGTTATTGAGAAAAAATTATTTGCTCGTATCAAAAAAGATAAAGCAGGTAAAGCAGAAGATAAAACAAAAATTGCTAAATTAAACGAAGAACACGATAAAAATAGAGGAGCAATTAAATCTATTTTAGTTGAAAAATTATTTACTATTTTAACTGGTAAAACGAGTCAAGGTGTAATGAATGTTTATGGTGAAGAATTAATTTCGAAAGGAACTAAGTTTACCATGAAAAATTTAGGAGAAGTTGATTTTACTAATGTCAATGCAAATAATTGGAGTACTGATGCTGAGAAAAATGATTTAATCAAACAAATTTTATCAAATTACAAAAACAGAATAAACCAAGTATTAGCTGACTTTAGACGCAAAGAATATGCAATTAGCGTAGGTGATGAATTACCAACAGGTATTTTGAAATTAGCTAAAGTTTATATTGCTCAAAAACGTAAGTTAAAAGTAGGTGATAAAATGGCCGGTCGTCATGGAAATAAAGGAATCGTAGCACGTATTGTACGTGACGAGGATTTACCATTCCAAGAAGATGGTAAGCCAGTTGATATTGTTTTGAATCCTTTGGGTGTTCCTTCTCGTATGAATTTAGGACAGATTTACGAAACTGTTTTAGGTTGGGCCGGTATTGAATTAGGTTTAAAATTTGCAACACCAATTTTTGATGGTGCTTCTGATGATGATGTATTAGAGTTTACTCGTAAAGCAGGAATTCCTGATTGGGGTAAAACTTATCTATATGATGGTTTAACTGGAGAACGTTTTGATCAACCAACAACTGTAGGTGTAATTTATATGATTAAATTAGGTCACATGGTTGATGATAAAATGCATGCTCGTTCTATTGGTCCGTATTCATTAATTACTCAACAGCCTTTAGGTGGTAAAGCACAATTTGGAGGTCAGCGTTTTGGAGAGATGGAGGTTTGGGCTTTAGAAGCATATGGTGCATCAAATATTTTACAAGAAATTTTAACAATAAAATCTGATGATATTATTGGTAGAGCAAAAGCTTATGAAGCCATTGTAAAAGGTGATAATTTACCACAACCTGGAATTCCAGAATCATTCAATGTATTATTACATGAATTAAGAGGATTAGGTTTAGATGTAACGTTAGAATAAATTATTTAAGTATTGAGTCCCGCAAATTTGTGGGACTCAATTACTTTTTTTATAAAACTAACAAATTTCAATTTTTAAAAATTTCAAACGAAATATATGTCTTTCAAAAAAGATCAAAAATTAAAAAGCAATTTCACCAAAATCAGAATAGGATTGGCATCGCCAGAATCTATTTTACAAAGATCGCATGGTGAAGTAACAAAGCCAGAAACAATTAACTACCGCTCATTCAAACCTGAAATGGGTGGATTGTTTTGTGAAAGAATTTTCGGGCCAATAAAAGATTATGAATGTCATTGTGGTAAATACAAACGTATTCGCTATAAAGGTATTGTTTGTGATCGTTGTGGTGTAGAAGTTACTGAGAAAAAAGTAAGACGTGAACGCATGGGACATATCAATTTGGTAGTTCCTGTTGCTCATATTTGGTATTTCCGTTCATTGCCTAACAAAATT
Source organism: Bacteroidota bacterium (assembly GCA_947453415.1). GTDB lineage: Bacteria > Bacteroidota > Bacteroidia > UKL13-3 > UKL13-3 > JAAFJM01. The sequence continues at coordinate 4,499 of CANGGG010000057.1, forward strand.
GGTTATGTATTGGGAATGCCTACAAAAAAATTAGACATGGTGGTTTACTACGAACGTTATGTAGTTTGTCAGCCAGGTTTAAAGCAAAATGATGGTGTGTTAATGAACGATTTGTTAACGGAAGAAGAATATTTAGATATTCTTGACTCGTTGCCAAAAGACAACCAACATTTAGATGATGAAGATCCTAACAAATTTATTGCTAAAATGGGTGGAGATGCACTTTGGTTTTTACTAAGTCGCGTTGACCTTGATGCAATGAGTTTTGATTTACGTATAAAAGCTAGTACAGAAACTAGTCAACAACGTAAAGCAGAAGCTTTAAAACGTTTAAAAGTAATTGAAGGATTCCGTTCTGCTCAAGAAAGTGGTGAAAATCGCCCTGAGTGGATGGTAGTTAAAATTTTACCAGTAATTCCACCAGAATTACGTCCTTTAGTTCCATTAGAAGGTGGCCGTTTTGCTACATCTGATTTGAATGATTTATACAGACGTGTTATTATTCGTAATAACCGTTTGAAACGATTAATGGAAATAAAAGCTCCTGAAGTAATTTTACGTAACGAAAAACGTATGTTACAAGAAGCGGTAGATTCATTATTTGACAATACTAGAAGAGTAAGTGCTGTAAAAACTGAAGGTAACCGTCCTTTAAAATCTTTAAGCGATATGCTAAAAGGTAAACAAGGTCGTTTCCGTCAAAATTTATTAGGTAAGCGTGTGGATTATTCTGGTCGTTCGGTAATTGTGGTTGGTCCTCAATTAAAACTACACGAATGTGGTATTCCTAAAAACATGGCTGCTGAACTATTCAAACCATTTGTTATTCGTAAATTACTAGAACGTGGTATTGTAAAAACAGTTAAATCTGCTAAAAAGTTAGTTGACAGAAAAGAGCCTGTAATTTGGGATATTTTAGAAAATATATTAAAAGGACATCCTATTTTACTAAATCGTGCTCCTACTTTACATAGATTAGGTATACAAGCTTTTCAACCAAAATTAATTGAAGGAAAAGCAATCCAATTACATCCATTAGTTTGTACTGGTTTTAATGCCGATTTTGACGGGGATCAAATGGCTGTTCACGTACCATTAGGTAATGCAGCAGTTTTAGAAGCACAATTATTAATGCTCGCTCCTCACAATATTTTAAATCCAGCAAATGGTGCGCCAATTGCAGTTCCTTCTCAGGATATGGTTTTGGGTTTATATTATATTACTAAAGGTAGAAAACATACTCCAGAACATCCTGTAAAAGGTGAAGGTTTAAGTTTTTACTCACCTGATGAAGCTATTATTGCCTATAACGAACGTAAAATTGATTTACATGCATTTGTAAAATGTAAAGTAAACATCATTGAAAATGGCGAATTAGTAAATAAATCAATTGAAACTACAGTTGGTAGAATTTTATTTAACCAAGTAGTTCCTGCCGGTTACGGTTACATCAATGAATTATTAACCAAGAAAAATCTTAGAGATATTATTGGTTCTGTGATAGCTGAATGTGGTATGGACAAATGTGCTAAGTTCTTAGATGATATCAAAGAAATTGGTTTCCATTTTGCTTTTAAAGGCGGATTGTCATTTAACTTAAGTTATGTAATGATTCCTGAGGAAAAAGGAAAATTTGTTAAAGAAGCACAAGCCGAAGTAGCAGAAATTTGGAGCAATTACGAGCAAGGTTTTATTACAAACAATGAGCGTTATAACCAAGTAATTGATATTTGGACGCGTATCAACTCTCGTTTAGCTGACACATTATTAACTCAATTGAAAAACGATAACCAAGGTTTCAACCCTATATACATGATGTTGGATTCTGGAGCTCGTGGTTCTAAAGAGCAAATTCGTCAGTTAGGTGGTATGAGGGGATTAATGGCTAAACCACAAAAGAATTTAAGTGGAGGAACTGGAGAGATTATTGAAAATCCAATTCTTTCTAACTTTAAAGAAGGTTTATCCGTTATTGAATACTTTATTTCTACTCACGGTGCTCGTAAAGGTTTGGCCGATACAGCTTTAAAAACTGCAGATGCGGGTTATTTAACTCGTAGGTTACATGATGTTGCACAAGATATTGTTATCAATGAAGAAGATTGCGGAACATTACGTGGTATTCCAATAAGTGCTTTAAAAGATAATGAAGAAGTAGTTGAAAGTTTATACGAACGTGTATTAGGTAGAACTAGTTTACATGATGTTTATGATCCTATTTCTGGTGAATTGTTTGTATCAGCTGGTGAACAAATCATTGAAAAAATTGCAACTAAAATTGAAGCAAGTTCAATAGAAATTGTTGAAATCCGTTCAGCATTAACATGTGAAACTCAATTAGGAATTTGTGCTAAATGTTATGGTAGAAATCTTTCTACAGGTAGAATGGCTCAACGTGGAGATTCTGCAGGTGTAATAGCTGCGCAATCAATTGGTGAACCAGGAACACAGTTAACGTTACGTACTTTCCACGTGGGTGGTACTGCATCTAATATCGCGAATGAAAGCCAAATGAATGCTAAATTTGCTGGTATTTTAGAATTTGAAGAAATTAGAACTGTAGAAATGAAAACTGATGAGGGTATTTTTGATACTATCATTGGTCGTCAGGGAGAAATAAGAATATTAGACGAAGTTACTCGTAATCCAATTATTACAGTAAACATTCCTTACGGAGCACATTTACAAGTAAAAAATGGAGTTAAAATAGCTAAAGGCGATGTAATTTGTTCTTGGGATCCATACAATGCTGTAATTTTATCAGAATTCCCAGGTAAATTACAGTTTGAAGGAATTATTGAAAACATTACTTTTAAGGAAGAAAGTGATGAACAAACAGGACATAAAGAAAAAGTGATTATTGAATCGAAAGATAAAAATAAAACACCTTCAATTATTGTAAATGATAAAAAAGGTAATCCTTTAAAAGAATACAATATTCCTGTTGGAGCTCATATAGTAGTAGAAGATGGAAAATCAATTGGACCTGGTGAAATTTTAGTAAAAATACCTCGTGTTGCAAGTAAAACACGTGATATTACAGGAGGTTTACCTCGTGTAACTGAATTGTTTGAAGCTCGTAACCCAAGTAATCCAGCTGTAGTTACTGAAATTGATGGTGTAGTAAGTTTTGGTGGTATTAAACGTGGTAACAGAGAAATTATGGTTACAACCCGTGATGGTGAAAGCCGCAAATACATGGTACCATTATCTAAACACATTTTAGTTCAAGAAAACGATTTCGTAAAAGCAGGTTCTCAATTATCTGATGGTTCAATTAGCCCTCAAGATATTTTAAGAATTGAAGGACCTTTATCAGTTCAGCGTTATATAGTAAACGGAATTCAAGAAGTTTACCGTTTGCAAGGTGTAAAAATTTCAGATAAACACATCGAAATTATTGTACGCCAAATGATGCAAAAATTGGAAGTAATTGATCCAGGCGATACTTTGTTCTTAGAAGGAGAAACTGTAGACAGGTTCAAATTCAAGAAAACAAATGATTGGATTTTTGATAAAAAGGTAGTTTTAGAAGCAGGTGATTCAACTAATTACAAACCAGGTCAAATTATTAGCGTTAGAAAATTACGTGATGAAAATTCACAGTTAAAACGTAAAGATTTACGCCTAGTTGAAGTACGTGATGCTGAATCAGCAACTGCAGTACAAGTAATTATGGGTATTACCAAATCATCATTAGGTACTCAAAGCTTCATGAGTGCTGCATCGTTCCAGGAAACAACAAAAGTTCTGAACGAAGCTGCTATTCATGGAAAAGTAGATAAGATGTTAGGATTAAAAGAAAATGTAATTGTTGGACATTTAATTCCTGCAGGAACTGGACTACGTGACTATGAAAAATTAGTTGTAGGTAGTAAAGAAGAATATGAAGCACTGTTATCGTCAAAAGGTGATGATTAAGTAAATTATATAATATAAAGAAAAAAGCTGCTTAGAAGAAATTCTAGGCAGCTTTTTTACTGTTTAATATGTTTAGTTAAACAGTATAGATTACAAAATTCAAAAAAGTTATTTGTAACAAAATGAAATATTTATACAAAAACAAATTATTTTGAAAAGAATGCTTGTTTTTATTAATAAAAATGATAATTTCGCAGCCCTAAATTTTTAAAAAAATAACAGTTTAAAATGGCAACAAAAACAACAAAATCAACAAAAGTAGAGAGTGTTGTCCTTAACAACTATGAGTCTGTGATTATTTTCACACCCGTACTCTCTGAAGAACAGCTGAAAGACGCTGTAGCCAAATACCGTAAAATAATTACGGAAAATGGCGGAGAGCTGATTCATGAAGAAAACTGGGGGTTAACCAAATTGGCATACCCTATTCAAAAGAAAACGACTGGCTTTTACCATATTTATGAGTACAAAGCACCTGCTTCTTTTGTAAGTACCTTCGAATTAGCTTTTAGACGCGATGAACGAATCATGCGTTTTTTATCAACTGTGTTAGACAAACATTCAATTCAGTACAATGTGCGTAAGCGCAATGGTGAATTCAATCAAGGAAAAAACACAACTAAACCACAGGAGGCTAAAAAGTAATGGCAAAACCACAAAAAAAGTATACTGGTTCGTCAGTATTTAATACTACGCCAGATGCTGCTCAACGCAAAAAATACTGTCGTTTTAAAAAGAATGGTATCAAATATATTGATTATAAAGATGCTAATTTTTTATTGAAATTTGTGAACGATCAAGGTAAAATTTTACCTCGTAGATTAACAGGTACATCATTAAAATTCCAACGTAAAATATCACAAGCTGTAAAACGTGCTCGTCACATTGCGGTATTGCCTTTTACAGGAGATATGATCAAATAATTTAAATTGAAGGAGAACATACAGAGATGAAAATTATTTTAAAAGAAAATATGAAACACGTTGGTAAACAAGGTGAAGTAGTAATGGTTAAAGATGGTTATGCCAATAATTATTTATTTCCTAAAAGAATGGCTGTTTTAGCTACTCCCGGAAATATTAAAATGATGGAAGAAAATAACCGTCAAGGCGCTATGAAGCGTGAAAAAATGAAAGCAGATGCTTTGGCTACTAGCACAAGCATGAACGAAATGGTTATTACAATTGCTACTAAAGCAGGAGCTAATGGCAAAATATTTGGTTCAATAACTCCACTTCAAGTTGCACAAGCTCTTAAGGTGAAAGGTTATGATATTGACAGACGTAAAATTGAAATCAATGATATTAAAGTTTTAGGTAGCTACGAAGCTATTGTAAACTTACACCGTGAAGTTTCAATTACTATTAAAGTTGAAGTAGTATCAGAATAAAAAATTAAATAAATCCTTGCAGCAATTGCAAGGATTTATTTTAAAAAAAATTTATCACGCCTAGCGTGATGGATAGCGCAACGGTTTTCTAATCCGCTAGCTAGCGGACGAAGGTTCGAATAAGTTTGAAATTAATTTTAAACTAAAAAAAAATTCTCATCACAATTAGTGTGATGGATAAATAAAAGAAATAGTCTCTTATCACGCCTAGCGTGATGGATTTATAAAAAATGGTCTCTTATCACGCCTAGCGTGAAAGATAGAGCAACGGTTTTCTAATCCGCTAGCTAGCGGACGAAGATTCGAATAAGTTTGAAATTAATTTTAAACTAAAAAAAATTTCTCATCACTATTAGCGTGATGGATTTATAAAAAAATGGTCTCTTATCACGCCTAGCGTGATGGATAGCGCAACGGTTTTCTAATCCGCTAGCTAGCGGACGAGGGTTCGAATAAGTTTGAAATTAATTTTAAACTTGAAAAAGATTTCCCATCACGCTATTAGTGATGGATTTATAAAAAAATGGTCTCTTATCACGCCTAGCGTGAAAGATAGAGCAAAAAATGGTCTCTTAGCTCAGCTGGATAGAGCAACGGTTTTCTAATCCGCTATCCAGCGGACGAAGGTTTGAATAAGTTTGAAATTAATTTTAAACTTGAAAAAGATTTCCCATCACTATTAGCGTGATGGATTTATAAAAAAATGGTCTCTTATCACGCCTAGCGTGATGGATAGAGCAACGGTTTTCTAATCCGCTATCCAGCGGACGAAGGTTTGAATAAGTTTGAGAGTAATCTCAAAAAGTAATATATGGTCTCTTATCACGCCTAGCGTGATGGATAGCGCAACGGTTTTCTAATCCACTAGCTAGTGGACGAAGGTTTGAATAAGTTTGAGAGTAATCTCAAAAAGTAATATATGGTCTCTTATCACGCCTAGCGTGAAAGATAGAGCAAAAAATGGTCTCTTAGCTCAGCTGGATAGAGCAACGGTTTTCTAAACCGTAGGTCGAAGGTTCGAGTCCTTCAGGGACCACTAAATGTGGTCCAAATGCACTGTAAATTTATTTTTACGGTGCATTTTTTTTTGAACAATTTTAGTCCTATAAATTCTTTAATTACAATGATATCAATTACAGTGAAGATGAAAGTTTAAAAGAAAACTATACATTTTATGATACATTTTTGTCAATTCGAGTCTTTAATTCTTCCCAGTTTTCAAAATCTTGTGTGGTCAAATTCTTTTTAATTTTACTTCTTGCGTTTAATATATATTGGTTGCTAATGCCTAATATATTGGCTATTTCTTTGGTTTTTAATCCATTGATACTCAATTGCAGTATTCTTTTTTCGGTTAAACTGAGGGTTTTTGGTGATACTAATATTTCATTCAGATTTTGATAATCTTCTGGTATAAGTTTAACATTACCTTCTTTTGAAGGTAAACCAATTCTTTTAAAACTATCTATTTCTTTTATGGCTTTATGAAGTTCCTCACTTTTAACTTCCTCATTTATTTTCTTAATTTTTGAACTTATTTCACTACTTTTTGAAATTATAATTTTTGATAACTCTACGATTCTTTTATTTAAAGTAGCTTCATTTATTTTAAAAGTATGCGCTAGTACTATTTTATCGTTTTCTAATTGTACTTTACTTAATTTAACCGATTTGCTTTTATAAAAGTAGTAAATCCATAGTATTCCAAAAGTAAAAACTAAAGCACCCAATACCATAATAACTAATAGTATTTTTTTTTCTTTTTCTTTTTCCTTTATTTTAATGTTTGCCATTGCAATACTTGAAGACAATTCTTCAAGTTTTAACTTACTAGTTATTCCAGATGTATTCATAGAATCTTTAGTAGCATTATATTTACTTGTTAATTCAAGTGAATGCATACATTCAATTTGTGCGTTTTTAAAATCATTTTTTTGACTATATAATAATGATTTTATATACTTCACACTTGATTCATCTCTTAAGTTAGTGCCATCAAAATTATAGGATTTTTCTAGTTCATTTATCTCTTCTAAATTGATGATGATATCGTTTTTTGATATACAATAACTTAATACATCTTTTAATTGTGTAATTGAATAGGGGAAATCATCTTTTATTAAATCAATATGATGCTTTAAATATGGAAATACCAAACTTGGATTATCGTTTAAAAGCTGAGTAGCATAACTTGCGAGGTAATCTGTTTTTTGGTAAATTGGAATATTTTCTAAGTTTAATAAACTCAATAATGTTCTTGATAAATCCCAGTTTTGTATACTTTGTTCCATATAAATGGTGTTTAGTAAAATGGAAGTTTTAAAACCAATACGGGGGTTTTTGTAATCTGTTAAATGGTAATTATCAATGAATTTTTTGGCATCATCAAATCTTTTTTCGTTAATCATTATTCCATAAATATTTGAAACGAGTACAGTATCAACTATTTGATTTGTAGTTATATTCGTTTTCAGTGCTTTACTGAAATAATATTCTGAAAGTACTAATTGACCTTGATTATTAAATAATGATCCTAAATTATTTGCAAAAACTTTTATTTGAACTGAGTTATTTGCTTCTATAGCTAAATTATATCCATTTAAATAGTAAGTTTTTGCTGAATCAATATTATTTAGATAATAATATGCACTGCCAATTAAATTATAAATATTGAACTGAATAATGGTGTCTTGTTCAGTAATTAATTTTTGAGCATTATTACCATGCAATGTTACATTGTCGTAATTCTTAGCCCATAAACTTTTATATCCTTTTATAAGTTCAATAACCGCAAATGCTGATTTTTTATTTTCTTTAGTAGCACGATTTTGAATGTAATCAATAATTTTATTGGCACCATTGGTATCATTTGACAGATACAAAATGTCATGAATTTTCTCTGCAGTAATTTCAAATTCATTATTTTCCTTGTCAATTATTAACATCAAAGAATCAATGGGCGTTTTACTAGTGTAAGAAGTCTTATATTGATTATTATTTGAGTTACAAGAAACTAAAATAACTAATAAATATATACAGTGTTTTAAAATTATTGAATTGTTTATTTTCAATGACAATATAAATGAATTGAAAGAAAATTTCATGTCTTATTGATTTAACATTTTTAAATTATTATTATTTTTAACTATAATGTGTTATTGCAAAAATAATAGTAGTCTATAAATTATAATATTTTTAAAACAATTATATTTAAAGAATTAGCTTCTTCTATTTTTTTTTAGTTCATTGGATACGCCACAATGGAGTTTTCTCCCCAAGTATTTCTACCTAAACTACTAAATGTAGCTGTAGTATAATCACAATTTAATAACCAATAATAATATGTAACATTTCCACCAGTAGTATTGTTGATAATAATTGTTCCTGTAAGCATATTAAATTTACTATTATCTCTAATTAGTCCACTTACTAAAGATGGTCCTAAAATATTACTGCCACTAGCCATTTGATTAGCGGTACTACTAGTAGAAAAGCCCGTTCTCATCCAAATGAAGTCATCACCTACAATATCAGTTGGTGTAGAAGCTAACATGGTAGTTTGTACAGACCATTTTCCGTTGGGTAAGGTAATGTAGGCACCTGTCCAATTGTTTTGAGACAGGGTAGTAGAACCAACACCCATGACACCTAAAACAGCAGAGGTAATAGCCACACTGTTGGTCCAAGAAGCATTACCATTTGCATCGGAACTTAATACTTTATCTAGGCCTGCTCCAGTAGTTAATTTTAACCCAGTACCAGTTCCTCCAGTTCCATTTACTTCTAAAATATTTGAAGGACTAGTAATTCCAGATCCTATACCTACTTTACCCGAACGAACTATACCTCCCGTTTTATTACTTCCTGCATCAGTAGTTCCACCAGCTAGATTCCAAGCTGTACTAGCAGGAGGTGAATAAGTAACATATGCTGTTCCATTATAAGTCCATTGCGAATTATCAACGGTACTCAAGTAAACGTAATCCTTACTAGCTGGTGTATTGGGTGTAAATGTTACACCTGATGTAGTGGGTGTAGCTTTGTCAAATTCTATGGTTGCATCTGGTTGTTGGTTTATAATTCGTTGCCATTTACTACCGTCATAATAATAAATTCCAGGCGTTACATTACTAGGTGAGGTACCAGCAGTAGCAGTATTATAAACCATAAGACCTGTAGCTGGACTTGCAATGGTAGCAACATCAGCAGTACCCGTAAGGGTAACTCTAGGAGGCAAAAAACCTTTGTTAGTTGATGTAATATCTAACTTTGCTGAAGCATTTGGCGAAGTTGTTCCTATTCCTATTTGAGCTTTGCTCGTTTGTGAACTAGCTATAATTAATAGCGTTATTATTATTTTATTTTTCATATTTTAAACTTTAAACTTTATACTTCATACTTAAAAAATTCTTGTCTGGATTCGGCAGGCTCACCATGACATTGAATGTATTGTCACCCTGAGCTTGTCGAAGGGTAAAAAGACTGTGTCAGTTTACCAACTGATGCTTGCAGCATGACGTTTGTTGGTGTTATAATTCATACTTCATACCGTTGGTTATACTTCGACAAGCTCAGTAACCGCAAACGGCTATTCATACCTCATATTTCATAATTCATACTTTATACTTCATTTTCTTATAACCATAAGCTATACCAGCAGCGGCTAATAATATAATTCCACCATCTATTGGAACATCTACTGGTTCATCATCAAAACCTCCTGTTGTACTTCCTGGCTGTGCATTGGCTGCAAAGGTGATGCTTACTAATATTGCTGCGATTGCTATTATTTTTTTCATATTTTAATTAGTTGATGGTTGATGGACCATAGACCATAGTTTATTTGTTTACTATGGTCTATCGTCTATTTACTATGGTCTATTTAACAAATTTTACTGTTTTTAAAAATCCATTTTCGTTAGCTACGGTTACAAAGTATACGCCATTGCTTAAGCTTTCTATGTTTAAAAGGGCATTTACGCCATTCATAGTTGAACTCATAATTTGTTGTCCAGAAACAGAAGAAATAATTATGCTTGAGTTTTTAAAACTGACATTGCTAATATTAACATTCAATAAATTAGTAGCAGGGTTGGGATATACAACTAGTTTAGCATTTGAAAACAAAACATCTTCTATGTTGGTTGCACTATTTTTAAATAACAATTCAAATCGATTATCTCCCTTTGATAAAGAATCGTCAGTCATTGTAACAGTAATTTTTTTATCTTGGTCAATGCTCGTTGTTGTTTTTAAATATTTATCTTTTAAGAAAATAGAAACATTGGCATCAAATCCAGCAACTTGGGTTAAATCCATTTGGTAAGTACCGTTTATATTTCCCCAAACCGATAATGGAATGGTTTTTTCCTTGTAGTTATTTGAAGTGAAATTAATAGCGGTATAAAGCTCTTTACCTAGTATCGAAGAAATATTTACAGTGGCATTTACTAATTTACTAAAATCTTCATTTTCTACAAATTCATCTTGGAATTTTGATCCAAAAACGATCACAGTTTCATCTATATTACTAGAATCTTGTGTTAATTTTATTCGCAATTGATTACTAGGAGTAGTTTTTAATAATAAGGTAGTAGGAGCGGTTAATACCTTCACATTTTCTGTACAACTTAATGCAGGAGAAGCACCTGTAGCTCTCACCCAAAACCCTTGTCCGGAACCAATGATAGTTCCACCATCATTAACTGAAACTGATACATTATCAGACGCATCGCTACTTGCAAGAGAATAGGCATATGAATTGGAAGATGGCCTATAAATGGCAACGCCAGTTCCAACATTGGTTTTTGTCCAACCTGAAGCCGACATCCAATCAATATTACATGGATAAGGATTTCCTACTAAATTCCAACCTAATCCACCGCCTGTAACATTGGTATAGGTTACTGGTAAGGTTCTAGTTCCAGCAGGATAAGTTCCATTTACCCAAATAGTAGTAGCATTATTCACAGTATTTATTGTTGTTAAACTAATGCTACGGTCACCTCTTACAAATACGCGGTATCCTTTGCCATTGGTTAAATTCGTGTTACCATCAATGGCAATCCATTTGGCAGGATCGTGAATAGAACCTGTGGTATTAGTTTCTAAATAATGAAAAGCTGAAGGTTGACCGCTGGTAGATACGTCAACAGTACCTGTGCTTCCAGTAATTTGAATACCTCTTCCACTTGTATTTCCAGCATTATCGCGCCATTGTAAAGTAGTACCGTTTACTAGTGGTGAAGCTAAAAAACGGTATCTTCTACCGTTGGCAGGAATATATCTTTCTGCTGTAATATTTCCATTGATGGTTCCGTTAGAAATACCAATATTAGCGGTTCCTGTGGCATTTGATAGTAATGTTAAAAATCCTGCTGTGTTAAGTGTTGTGCTTGAACCAACAATTACTGTTCCTGGAGTAGCGCCACCTACAATATTAAGGGCATTGCCTAAGGTAGCGGTAGCAGTTCCCGAAAGCGTTAAGTCTTTTAAAACATTGGTAGTTCCCGCGGTAGTTTGATCAAAATAATAAGTGCCACTGGTACTGGTTCCACCAATTAATAAATTAGAAGTACTTGAACCTTTAATGGTTCCTGTTACTGAAGTTGATCCACCATTTAATGTAGCTGTTCCTCCCGCTGCTATGATTAGTTTACCAGCATTTGAAAAACTTTCAGTGGTGTATAAGTTTTCAGTTCCCGATATGAAAATTTCTTCTCCAGACGAAATGTGTAATTGTGCTTTTGTTGCCAATTGCAGGCAAAGGGTAAGGATAATTATAAAGTTTATTTTCATATTTTTTGTAAACAAGCTGTTTATTTTGATTAAAATTAAAAGATAATATTATTATTTATGAGTAATATGAATACTTTAATTTTTTTTTTGTTGCATTGTATAAATATTCTGCCAATCACAAATCACTTCACAATTTTAAATGAACTGTAGCTTTGTTACAGGTTATGTTATATAATGTTATATGCTAGTTATAATAAAAATGTTATTTAAAAATGAGTTTAAATAATGAGTGAAATTATGCAGAAAATTTATTTTTAAATTTTTAATACAATAATAAACAGTAATTTAAAGTTTATATATAATGCAATAACTGTTTGAAATTGAAGAGTTTTTATCATAAAATAGTATCATAAAAAAGTATTAAATAGTATAACAAAGATTATTTAAAAATTTAAAGTACTTAGCCTATTAATGCTTTTAAATTTTATGATTAGCTGAGTTATGATACTTAAAAAATATGCATTTTGTTTTTAAAAAATAAAATGAAATCTAATTTAAAACTGTTAATAAATTGTAGAATTTTTATTCAACCTAATATACAAGAATATTACCTTATATTGCATCAATATAAAGAATATAAATGGCTCAAATAGATAAAATTAAAAGAATGGTTGAACAGGTTTTTGCCAAAAACCAACGCAAACTTTTAAATTATAAACAAATTGCTGCTAAGCTTGAATTATCAAGTTCAGAAGAAAAAAATTTAGTATTACTTGCCATCAAGCAATTAATTAAAACAGGTGCTTTAGAAGAAGTACAACCAGGAAAATTTGCTGCTGTTTTTATTGCTACTTTTATTGAAGGATATGCCGATGTAACTCAACGTGGTGGTGCTTATGTAAAGCCAACCGACATGGAACGTGGTGATGATAGCAAAGATATTTTTATTCAAAAAGATTATTTAAACACCGCCTTACATGGCGATTTAGTGAAAGTACAATTGCTTTCAGCAAAAAATAATGACAGACTAACCGGTGAAGTGGTAGAAATTATTAAACGTGCTAAAACTAATTTTGTTGGAACTATTCAAGTGAGTAATACCTATGGTTTTTTGGTAGCTGACGATAAAAGAATGTATGCCGATATATTTATTCATAAGGCAGATTTAGGAAAAGCAAAAGATGGTGATAAAGTAATAGTAGCATTAACCCATTGGATGCCACACGATGAAAGTCCTACTGGTAAAGTAATAGAAATATTAGGCCGTCCGGGTGAGCATAATACTGAAATGAACGCCATTGTTGCGGAGTTTGGTTTTTCAACTAAGTTTCCTGAAAATGTAGAAAACGAAGCCAAGCAATACAGCGATAAAATTAGTAGTGAAGAAATTAAGAAAAGAAGAGATTTTAGAAAAACGCCTACTTTTACCATTGATCCAATAGATGCAAAAGATTTTGACGATGCCATTTCATTAAAAGATTTAGGAAATGGTAATTATGAAATAGGCGTTCACATTGCCGATGTATCGCATTATGTAACTCCAAAGTCGGCATTGGATAATGAAGCATATATTCGAGGAACTTCTGTTTATTTAGTTGATAGAACCATTCCAATGCTTCCTGAAAAGTTATCGAACGGTTTATGCTCATTGCGTCCGCATGAAGAAAAATTAACTTTTTCGGCTGTTTTTAAAATGAATAGCAATGCCGAAGTATTAGAAGAATGGTTTGGTAAAACAGTCATTTATAGCGATAGAAGATTTACTTATGAAGAAGCGCAGGAACGCATAGAAACTGGAGAAGGCGATTATGTCAATGAAATTATTTTATTGAATAATTTAGCAAAAAAAATGCGTGATGAACGCTTTAAAGATGGTGCCATTAGTTTTGAAACGGAAGAAGTAAAATTCAAATTAGATGAAAATTTTAAACCAATTGACATTTATATAAAAGTAAGAAAAGATGCTCATAAATTAGTAGAAGAGTTCATGCTTTTGGCCAATAAAAAAGTGGCAGAATATGTTTCTAATATGGGAAAAGCCAATCATAAATATACTTATGTATACAGGGTTCATGAAAGCCCGAACGAAGATAAATTAAAATTATTTAGCACTTTTGCTGCTCGATTTGGTTACAAAGTTCAGCTCGATAATGCCAATAAAGTTTCCAAATCATTGAATAATTTATTAGTAGAAGTAGAAGGAAAACCAGAGCAAAATTTAATTCAAAGTCAAGCCATCAGAACCATGAGTAAGGCTGTGTATAGCACCAAAAAATCGGGTCATTATGGATTAGCTTTTGAACATTACTCACACTTTACATCTCCCATTCGCAGGTATCCCGATTTAATGGCACACCGTCTTTTGTTCGATTATTTGAACGGTGGTAAAAGTGCCAATCAAGAGGAATATGAAGTCATGTGTAAGCAGTCGTCAAGCATGGAACAAAAGGCGGCAGATGCTGAACGCGCAAGTGTTAAATACAAACAAGTAGAATACATCAAAGATTTTGTTGGCCAATCGTTTGAAGGGATAATAAGCGGAGTTACTGATTGGGGAATGTACGTAGAAATTACCAAATACAAATGTGAAGGTTTGATAAAATTAGCCAATATTCACGATGATTATTACGAATTTGATGCCAAAAACTTGTGGATTATTGGTCGTGCTACCCGCAAAAAATATCAGTTAGGCGACAAAGTAAATGTAACCGTTGCGGGTGCTGATATCATTAAACGTCAGATAGATTTGGAAATGGAAGGAACGGGAGTTTTAAAAGCTACTAGAAGGAATCAGGAGCGATTTACCAGAGAAAAGGAAAGGAATAGGGGAGGTAAAGGTGCTAAAAAAAGAAGACGTTAATTAGTTGCTGCAAGAAAATTCGAATTTTTTGATCAGAAACTATGTTTAATAAAACGAATAATTAATTACATAAAATGAAAAAAGTGATGGTTTTTAAATTCATGTTTTGCATGTTGTTTTCATCAGTAATGATCATAACAATACCAAGTTGCAAGAGCAAAAAAAAATGTCCGGATTTTACCCAAGTAGATGGCAAGGTAAAAGTTAATAGACATGGATTAGTGAAAAAAAAGAGATTTACTGCACCAAGATCTACCCCTAATTTTTAATTTTAAAAAAAAACAGTTTGAATAATATTGCAGTTTAAAAATTAGTAAAAATTCTTAAAAAATTTTGAAAGCTGTTTTTTAAATGAAAGCTGTTTTGTCATTTTTAGTTTCATTTAATTTTAAAACAATACAACAATGTTAAGTTTGCTGCAAAAACTTAAATATTTAATATAAAGCAATTTATAAAATTGCAAGTCAAAATATTGTTTCAAAATAAAACAATCATATTGCATATACTAAAATTTAGCACATGTAAATGTGTATAAGCATTTTTGATTAATGCTTGTTTTTTAAAATAAAAAATCAATTTTGCGCCTGATTTCGATATAATTTTAATATCAATAATAATAAAAATGAGTAAAAACTTAGTAATTGTAGAATCACCAGCAAAAGCCAAAACAATAGAAAAATTCTTAGGAGATAACTATATTGTTAAAAGCTGTTATGGCCATATCAGAGATTTAGCCAAAGGGGATGAAGCAATAGACATAAAAAATAATTTTTTTCCTCATTACGAAGTAAGTGACGATAAAAAGGCTGTAGTGGCCGAACTAATAAAACTTTCGAAAGCAGCGGAAACCGTTTGGTTAGCATCCGATGAGGACCGTGAAGGAGAAGCCATTAGCTGGCATTTAAGCGAAGTTTTAGGATTAGATATTAAGAAAACTAAAAGAATAGTTTTTCATGAAATTACCAAACCTGCCATTTTAAAAGCTGTTCAAAATCCTCGTTTAATTGATAAAAACATGGTG
>CANGGG010000058.1 GCA_947453415.1 Bacteroidota bacterium
GTAATTCATTTTTTTTCTAGTTGATAGTTGATGGACGATAGACCATAGTATTTTACTACTGCATATAATATATTGCCTATGGTCTATTATCTATGGTCTATTATCTATGGTCTAATGTCTATGGTCTAATGTCTATGGTCTAATGTCTATGGTCTAATGTCTATGGTCTAATGTCTATGGTCTAATGTCTATGGTCCATTGTCTATAAACTATTGTCTAATGTCTATGGTCTAATGTCTATGGTCTATTGTCTATAAACTATGGTCTATGGTCTATTAAGCTATTTCATAAATTTTACCAGGCAAAGCTCTGATTACGCCTTTAAATTCTAATTCAAGTAATTTATATGATAAAAAGCCATTTTCAAATCCTAAATCAAATGAAATTCCATCAATATCTATTTTAGTTTTTTGCTTAATATAATTGATAATTTTTGAGTCGTCTTCGTCTAAATCTAATAATAAAATTTGTTGTTTTGATTTCTTCTCATTTTTAGTTTCAATATCCCAATTCATCAATGCCAATAAATCAGACGATTTTGTGATCATACTTGCCTTATTTCCTTTAATTAAATTATTGCAACCTTGCGAATATTTATCATTAATTCTACCAGGCAAAGCCATAATATCTTTGTTGTATGAATTAGCAATTTCTACCGTAATCATTGAACCGCCTCTACTAGCTGTTTCCACAACTACTAACACATCGCACATGCCTGCTACAATTCTATTTCTTGTAGGAAAATTAGCTGGATCGGCTTTAGTTTTACTTAAATATTCCGATAATATTCCACCATTTTCTATCATTTGCTTTGCAATAGTTGAATGGTCTCTTGGGTACATTTCATCTAATCCGTGTGCTACAACTCCAACAGTTGGTAAGCCATGTTGAACAGCTGCTTTATGGCTTTGGTAATCAATTCCATAAGCCAAACCACTTAAAATTAATGCGCCTGTAGGTTTTAATTCTTCTATTAATTTATCGGTAAATGCTTTGCCATATTCAGTTGCGTTTCTTGTTCCAATTACTGAAACTATTTTAGGAGCATTTAAATTGGCAGTTCCTTTATAAAATAACAGTAATGGTGCATCTTCAATGTCTTTTAGTCGGGTTGGATAATCTGTGTCTAAATAAAAAATAGGCTTGATATTATTTTTTTCTATAAAAATTAATTCATCTTCAGCTCTTTGAAAATCTTTAAAACCAGCAATACTTGATGCAGTGGTTTCACCAATTCCCGGAATTTTAAGCAGTTTTGATTTATTTTGTTTAAACACATTTTGAACGCCACCACAATAGCTAATCAGTATTTTTGCTGTAACGTTCCCCACATTTGGAATTTGTTTAATAGCAATTTGATATAAAAGTTCGTTGCTTATATTCATTATTTAACAGTTAAAGTTTAAGAAAAAAGAAGCTTCAAATGTTTCATTTACTGCTAAATTAATAATACCTTTTTTATTATTTATTTCACCGTCAGCGTCAATATTATCAGAAAAGCCAAGCCAAGGTTCCAAACAAATAAATTCCTGATTTCCTTTTTTTACCCAAATCCCCAAATCATTAAAATCATTGAATTCACAACTTACCTCATAATTTGAAAATTGGTGCTTTAAAGCAATTTTTTTAGTGTTACAATTTTTCAAAACAATGGCATCTTTGTCAAACAATGAAGTATTTAGTTTTAAATGATGATTGTCTAATTTTATATTTTCTGTTTCATAATTAAATAAGCCATCTTCAAGTAAATGTCTCTCAATATTATTCAAACTATAAAAATTTATATCATACTGATTTAAATCGGGAATTGGAAGTTTAAATCCAGGGTGAGCGCCAATATTAAAAGGCATTTCACTTGTTGAATTGTTTGTAATTTTATAAGTAATTTTTAGTTGATTGGTAATTTCAGTAAAACTATAAATAATATAAAACAGGAATTCAAAAGGATATATTTCAAGTGTTTTTTTATTCGATTGTAATAAAAAAGTCAATGATTTTTCTGTGTTATTGATTAGTTCAAAATTACTATCGCGCGCAAAACCATGCTGACTCATTTCATATAAAATCCCATTGAATGAAATTTTATTATTTTTTAATTTACCAACAATTGGAAAAAGCACTGGTGCATGTCGATTCCAAACAGTAGGATTTGCATTCCATATAAATTCAAATTGATTGTCTAATTGCATAACAGATGCAAGTTCAGCGCCATTTTTATTTACAGAAATACTTATAAAATGATTGTTTATACTGAAAAATTGATTGACCATAAAAAATATTGAAGACATATAATGCCCTTTTAAAATTAGGATATTTGTCTTTTAATTAAAATAATTACAATTTCAAAAATAAATGAATATGGGATATATTTGTTTGTAATAGTTAAAATATATTTGAAATGTTAAAAATAAGCACATTATAAATTATATTCAGTATAGCTTGATTTGTAAATTTATTAAATCATAGCGTTTTTGTTAAAACCAATCAATTTACATTTTAAGGTTTGTCAGGTGGTTAATTTTATTATATTTGCCCAATAGAAAAATATTTAAACGATTAGACAAAATGGGAAAAGGCGATTTAAGAACAAAAAAAGGAAAAATGAAAAACAAAAGTTTTGGTAAATTACGTAGCAAAAGAGCGTTATCTGCTAAAAATAGAATTCATACAAAAGTAGCAGCGGCAGTAGCAGCCTAAGCTTATGCTTCGGTGGTGGAATTGGTAGACACGCCACCTTGAGGGGGTGGTGCTTGCAAAGGTGTGAGAGTTCGAATCTCTTCCGGAGTACAAAAAAAATCAGCATTTTATAAATTAAATGCTGATTTTTTTGTTTTAGTCAATCTGTAATAATTTAAAAAATTATAAAAATCCCATTATTTGAAATTATTTTTTACTAAAATTGAAAACCAATAATTCACAAAATGAATAGTAATTTAATTGATTCCATTAAAAATTTATCTAAAATAAACAATAAAAACATTGTAGATATCAGACATCATTTGCATGCAAATCCTGAACTTTCGTTCCAAGAATTTGAAACAAGCAAATATGTAAAAATTGCATTAGAAAATATTGGAATTTCAAAAATTGAGCATAAAGCCGATACTGGTTTAGTTGCTTTAATTGAAGGAAAAAATCCTTCAGTTAAAACCATTGCATTGCGAGCAGATATGGACGCATTGCCAATTAAAGAGCTTAATAATGTAGCTTATAAGTCTAAAAATGAAGGTGTAATGCACGCTTGCGGACATGATGTACATACTTCATGTTTGCTTGGCGCAGCTCAAATACTTTTTAGTTTAAGAAACGAATTTGAAGGAACTATTAAATTGATTTTTCAACCTGGTGAGGAGAAATTACCTGGCGGGGCAAGTATGATGATTAATGAAGGCGTTTTGAAAAATCCTGATGCAAGTGCAATTATTGGTCAACATGTAATGCCATTAATTCCCGTTGGAAAAGTTGGTTTTAAAAGTGGTTTATACATGGCCAGTACCGATGAATTATACGTAAAAGTTATTGGTAAAGGTGGGCATGGAGCCATGCCACAATTAAATATTGATCCAGTTGTTATTGCCGCACAAATAATAATTTCGTTACAGCAAATAGTAAGTAGAATGAGCTCACCAATTATTCCAAGTGTTTTATCGTTTGGAAAAGTAATAGCTAATGGAGCCACAAATGTAATTCCAAATGAAGTAACTATGGAAGGAACATTTAGAACCTTGAATGAAAAATGGAGATTAGAAGCTCACGATAAAATGGTGAAAATGGCCACCATGATTGCTGAAAGCATGGGAGGAAAATGTGAATTTGAAGTGAGAAAAGGTTATCCTTTTTTGCATAATGATGAAACTTTAACGGCAAAAGCAAAACAACATGCAATTGAGTTTTTAGGACCTGAAAATGTAATTGATTTAGATATTTGGATGGCTGCAGAAGATTTTGCGTATTACAGTCAAATTATTCCTGCATGCTTTTACCGATTAGGCACAAGAAATGAAGAAAAAGGAATTGTTTCATCAGTTCATACGCCTACATTTGATATTGATGAAAATGCCTTAGAAATAGGAAGTGGCTTAATGGCTTATTTAGCTATTTGTGAGTTAGCGTAAAACTAATTGAAATTTTTTTAATACTCCAACAAATCAATAAATCAATCAATCAACAAATCAACAAATCAATCAATCAACAAATCAACAAATCAATCAACAAATCAATCAATCAATCAATCAATCAATCAACAAATCAATCAATCAATCAATCAATAAATCAATAAATAAATAAATAAATAAATCAATCAATATTGTTTCTTTATAAATAAGTCTTTTATATTATCAAATTCTTTGCGATAATAAAGACCAATGCCTTGTGTGGTAATGTTTCTGTTAAAAATAGGATCAGTAGTAAATCTGTTAAATACCCTAGCTTTAATATTTCCATTATTTGAAATATTATATTGTGCTAAAATGTTGTTTTGTGAATTATCGGTTGCAAAACTTCCTTTTACTTCCAACTTGTTATTTAACCAATAAGTAGAACCAGAAATTATAATACTTCTGTTTTTTGTTGGATCAATTGCATTTTGCAAATCAAAATTTAAGTCGAAATTAGGAATGTATTTATTTACAATATTACTAACTTGAGATGAAGCCAATTCCGATAATGTATTTACACCAATATTATTATTAATTCCTCCAGTATTTGAATTGTTATTGATAGCGCTAAATTTTCCAAAAACAATTAAACTAATAATTTGCTGAGTCATATTTTCAGGTTCTTTTCGTAAATTATTTACTGCTAAATTTAAATCTGAAATATTGCTACTATTCATTGAGTTATCCACGTCTGGGAAGTTTAAATCAAACTTATAATCAGGTTGTATCAAAGTTCCACGAATGTTCATCAGCGCTTCTACATTTGTTTTTTGTTCCGTTGTATTTGATGTAGAATTTTGATTATTACTACTTGATCCGGTAAGTTCACTTACAGTAGCTTTTGCCTTGTAAACGCCTAAAATATTTAATTGAGCATTCAGTGGATCTCCACTCCAATTAATGGTACTTTTTTGTAAAATAAACTTTTTAGGAACAATATTTAAAGCCGTAAATACATAATCGCCTTCATTAACTATATATTCACCATACATATTAAAAGCACCTTGTCTGGTTAATTCTAATTTGATATCACCTATGCCTTTTGCTCTTATTTTATCATCTGTTTGCTCATTAAATATTATTTGAACTTCTGCATTTGGTTTTGCCTTAATTAAGCAATTAATTGAAAATCCACTTAAACTTTGTTGCCTATTAAAAACCATTTTATTAATGGTATCTTTTGAATAAAAATGCATCAAAGTTTCATCTTCTCCATCACTTACTCCAAATGGAGTGATTGCAACTTTTGTTCCTTTTTCAGTTTCAGCTTCTATGTTCAAGGCCACATCATTTAACGGGCCTTTTATCGTCATATCTCCACTTCCAAAAGCTATTCCATGATACAATGAATTGTCTTTGCTAGTAGTGTTTAAAACCATTAAATTTTTAAAATTATTGATGTTAATATCAAAATCAAATTTATTGAAATTATTGTGATTGATAGATCCACTTACTTTTGCTTTATTGTTATAAATATCGCTCATGTAAAAAGGCGAAATTTCAAATAAGTTTTTATTAAAATGAATAGTACTTGAACAATTGTAAATGGTTTGTAAATAATTTATTTTAGTTTTAAAATCATTCACTTGTAAATAACCATCTATATCTGGTTTATCTAATGTGCCACTAACTAAAGCTTTTAAACTTAATTTACCTTCATAAATTGTAATATATTCTTTTACAAAAGGCTGAAATGCAATTGCATTGGCATCATTCAAACTAATACTGGCATCAATGGCATTTGTATTTAAAAGCCAGTATCCATTTGCTTTTAAATTATTTAGTTTTCCATTTAACGCACTTGCATCAAAACTAAGTCTTTTGTTTTTGTCATCATAAGAACTTGTTAATTCAAAATCACCAATGGAATCATTGTCTAATTTTAAATTATTGATTCCAATATTTCCATTGATAATATTTTGACCTTGCAAGTCTTGATAGGTAATGTTTCCGTTTGCTTTACCATCAATATTTATAGGTTGTTTTGGGTATAATAAATTAATGTTATTAAGTTCAAAATCGGTCAACGAAAGTAATATATTTTTTTTGCCTGAATTAAATTCATACCTCCCATTTAATCCAATTAATTGGTTGGAATTACTTAATATTAATTGTTCTATTTTAATTGTTGAATCATAAAAATTTACAACTCCATTTGGATTTATATTCCAATTAGATTGACTATAATTAATATTTGATTGGTTAAAGTTTAGCTTAATTAAATGAGGGGAAAAATCAACGGTACTATTAATATTTGCATAAATAATGCTGGTGGTATCTTCTACTAAAATCTCCAAACTAGCTTTATTATTAGCAATATTGGTTTTTATAGCAAAATCTTTTACAAGTGTTGTATCATGTTGTGAAAGTTTTGATATTCCAAATAAAAACTGAGCAGTATTGTTTGGATGGATATTAGTTTTTAAAGTTAAGTCTGAAAAGTAGTATTGATTAACTCTTAGCGATTCTATAAATCCAAGTATTTCAATATTGTTTTTGGAATTACTAAAATTGCCTTTTAACTCCATTTGTTCTATACCAATTTCAGGGAAAAATAAGGGTGAAAGTTTTTGAGTAGTTTTTATATTTAAATAATAATCAAAATTTTGATTGGTAATTTCTTCATTTTTATAAGGTGTTAAATAAGCAGGAATAATTTTGCAAAGTATATTATTGAAACATTTTTGAAGATCCATGAAATTATAATCTCCGTTGATGTTAGCATTTAAAAATTCGCTTTTAAAAATTAATTTTCTACTGTTAGTTCCAGCATTGCTTGATTTGATATTTATTTCATCAAAAACATATTCCACATTATTATATTCTATATTGGTATTAATAATATCAATAATACCGCTGTTTTTATCAATATTTTTAACCGAAAAATCTCCGTTAATTTGGGTAGAAACAATCAAGTCTTTATCATATAAATTTAAAGTTTTAAGCTTTACGCGATCCAACGTTGTTTCAAAAATAAAGGATGGTATTTTTTTATTTAAATCAACTTTTCCAATTAAACTTAATCCAATATTTTCATCATTAATATTAAGTTTTCCATTGAAATATTTCCTGTCAAAATCTCCATTTAATTCAATATTTTTATAATCATAACCATTATAAGTAAAGTTTTGAATTTTGGTATTTGTTGTTGCTTTTAAATATTTTATATCAAATCCTTTACCATTTAATTCACTAGTTAAACTTAAGCTTCCAAACTGCTTGTTATCATTTAAAAGTTCGCCCAAGTTAAAGTCTTTGATAGCTAATTTTCCAGAATAAATAGATTGCATCGCATCATTTGTTAACTTCATATTTAAATCGGAACTAATATTTCCAAATGGAGTTTCTAAATTACCATATGCCACAAAATCGTTGAAAAAACCAGTATAATTTCCTTTAAATTTTAATATGCCAAATCGCTCTAATTCTTTTGGCAATTCCATTCCCGCTAATTTATCTAATTCTTTCTTTACCGATGTAGCTGAATCCGCAAAAATTTCAATAAAAGTTTGATCAATATTTGGTAAACCATTCATGCTTGCACGCCCATGAAATTGAGTATGATTTGCATATTTCAAATGCGCATCTTTTAAGTCTAAATTATCAATGGTGCCTCTTAATTTTGCAGTTATTACCGCATCGTAATTATATTCATTAAGCATTGGTGCAAAAAAAGCTATGTCAGAAATATGAATATAGCTTTGTTTTAAATTTGCGGATAGTTTAACATTACTTATAAAATTATTTGCTAAGCTATCGTAGTTTTCAAACTTCATACAAGCATAATCTTTTATTTTACTTTTATTTAATTGCAAATCGAGGTTTGCAAACTCCATAATAGTAGGGGAGATGATGGCTTTGCAAGCCATTTTTTTGATTTGTAAACCACATTTTTCAAAACCTGTTAACTCTTTTAAAAAAAAATGCAAGGAGTCTTCTATAATTTTAAAATGGCTAGCATTAATATTTATTCCATAAAAATCTTGGTCAAATGGATTAAAACCCGCCTGATCCCATTTTACAGTTGAGTCTATTAATTTAAATCTACAATTTGTGCCTGTAACTTCATCAAAAATTAGTTTAAATTTTTGAGCATTTGGATTTGGTTTTATCGTATCATTTTTATCAAAAATGTTGAATAATACATCAATATTAAATGTTTTGTCGGGGTAGGTAATTACTTTACACATCCCACCGTCTATATTTACTTTTGAGAGAATAAATTTTGATGAGTCAATTTCAATTCCTCCTATATCAAACTGTAAATTCTTTACATAAAATAAAGTATCTTGTTTTTGGTCGCCCCAATAAATATGATCTAAACTAAATTTTGTCCAACCATCATAATTGATTCTACCTATATTTATTTCACATTTAAAAGCTTCGCTTAAATAAGAATCAGCCTTTTGAATAATAAAATTTTGAAATTTTGAACTATTGAAAATCAGGTACCCAAGAAGTAATAAGGCAAAGAAAATGCCCAACAAGGTGTATGATATTTTAATTAGTAGTTTTTTCAATGTAGTTTCGCCAAATATAAATAAATATTTTAAACTGAATATATTCAAATATTCTATTTTTTGAACCAAAAAATGTCGTTAACCAATATTACTATACTTGCCATAGAATCTAGCTGCGATGATACGGCAGTTTCAATTATAAAAAACGGTAAAATTTTAAGCAATAAAGTTGCAGGTCAAAAAGTACATGAAATTTATGGTGGAGTGGTACCTGAATTAGCCAGCAGAGCGCATCAAGCTAATATTGTTCCTGTGTTAGACGTAGCTTTAAAAACTGCAAATGTTCAGTTAAGTGAATTGAATGCCATTGCATTTACTCAAAATCCTGGCTTAATTGGTTCGTTAATGGTGGGCTGTAGTTTTGCTAAATCATTGGCTCAGAGCTTAAATATTCCTTTGATTGCTGTGAATCATATGCAAGCGCATGTATTGGCACATTTCATTGATGAACCCAAACCTATATTCCCTTTTTTATGTTTAACAGTTAGTGGAGGACATACTCAAATTGCTGTTTTTTCAAATTATTTCGAAAGTAAAATTATTGGTAAAACCATAGATGATGCTGCGGGAGAAGCTTTTGATAAAGCTGCTAAAATGTTAAATTTACCTTATCCCGGAGGACCATTAATTGATGAATATGCTAAAAATGCTCATGTTGAATTTCAATTTGCCAAACCTAATATTCCAAATTTAGATTATAGTTTTAGTGGTTTAAAAACTTCTTTTCTTTATTTTTTGAAAAAAGAAATGATAAAAAATGAAAATTTTATCATTGAGAACAGAGATAATCTTTGTGCTTCTATACAAAATAGCATTGTAAAACATTTAATGAAAAAATTAATACTGGCAAGTAAACAAACCGGAATAAAAAACATTGCTTTAGCAGGTGGCGTTTCGGCTAATAGTAGTTTAAGAAATGAAATAGAAATAGAAGGTAAAAAATTAGGTTGGAAAACTTTTATACCTGCTTTTGAATATTGTACTGACAATGCTGCAATGATTGCCATGACTGCTCATTTCAAATTTTTAAACAATGAATTTGTCGATTTATCTGTTGCACCTAGTTCAAGGTGAATTTTAATTGATAGATTTACAGTGATTTAAAAATTACATATAATTTATTTTTAATATATGTTATTTTATATTTAAATTTCTTAAAATTAAATACATATAACTATGAAAAAAACTACCAAAAACATCTTTGCAATAATGACTATTTCATTATTGATTTCATCTTGTAATTTCGGACATTATCACCATTTAAATTTAGTAAGACCTGATAAAACTCCACCACCAATAGTTGTAAAAAAAACAGTTCCTAAAATATCAATAATTGAAGCTTCTTCACATGGAAACAATTTAATTAGCAATGAATCTGAAAAATTAAGTTTTATTGATATACATAATCAAACAGAAGGAAATAATATTAAAAATGCTGAAGTAATTGAATTGAAAAATGAAGAAACTAAAAACAACTTTATAAGTCAAAAAGTAACATCTAATCCTCCAAAAACTAATTTAAAACAATTAAAACAAGAACTTAAAAAACAGATAAAAGAGAATAAAAACAAACCGCAAAATACTGATTCATCACCTTTAGGTACAATAGGTTGGGTTTTTATTATATTAGGTTTAGTTTTTGTACTTTTAGTAAGTATATTAATTGGAATCCTATTTATGTTAGTTGGTTTGTTATTTGTAGTAGCAGGTAAATAATAATTGAAGTTTTCAATAGCAAAAAAAGGGCAAATAATTTTAATTATTTGCCCTTTTTTTGTTACTATTTATGCTTGTTATTTAGCGTAATTAACCGCTCTTCTTTCTCTAATTACAGTTACTTTAATCTGACCTGGATAAGTCATTTCAGTTTGAATTCTATTTGATAATTGTAACGAAATCATTTCCGATTCTTCATCAGTTACTTTTTCACTTTCTACCATTACACGTAACTCACGACCAGCCTGAATAGCAAAAGCAGTAGTAACGCCTTTAAAACTTAGCGCCATGTCTTCTAATGTTTTTAAGCGTTTCATGTAGTTTTCAGTATCTTCTCTTCTAGCACCTGGGCGAGCTCCGCTAATGGCATCACAAGCTTGTACTATTGGCGATAAAATACTTGTCATTTCTATTTCATCATGATGGGCTCCAATGGCATTCACTACTTCTGGATGTTCTTTATATTTTTCAGCTAGCTTCATACCTAATAAAGCATGTGGAGTTTCTGCATCATCATCTGGCACTTTTCCAATATCATGTAATAATCCAGCACGTTTTGCTAATTTTACATTTAAACCTAATTCGGCAGCCATGGTAGCACATAAATTGGCTACTTCTCTACTGTGCATTAATAAATTTTGACCGTAGCTACTTCTGTATTTCATGCGACCAACCATTCTTATTAATTCAGGATGTAAACCATGAATTCCTAAGTCAATACAAGTACGTTCGCCAATTTCTACTATTTCGTCTTCAATTTGTTTTTTTGTTTTTGCTACTACTTCTTCAATTCGCGCTGGGTGAATTCTTCCATCTGTAACTAATCTATGAATAGCCAAACGAGCTATTTCTCTTCTAATTGGGTCAAAACATGAAAGAATAATTGCTTCTGGGGTATCATCTACAATAAATTCTACACCTGTAGCAGCTTCTAATGCCCTAATATTTCTTCCTTCTCTTCCAATAATTCTACCTTTTAATTCATCGCTTTCAATGTTAAATACTGAAATTGCATTTTCTATTGCATGTTCGGCAGCTGTGCGTTGAATTGTTCCTAAAATAATTTTTTTAGCTTCTTTGTTTGCAGTTAGTTTGGCTTCGTCTACAATGTCTTTAACCCTGCTTAATGCTTCCGTTTTGGCTTGTTCTGTTAATGTTTCAACCAATTGTTTTTTAGCTTCTTCAGCTGTTAAGCCAGCTATTTTTTCTAATTGTTTTTGTTGATTCAATAAAGCCTTGTCAGCTTCTTGTTGCTTAATTTTTAAGTTTTCTTGTTGTTTTTCTAACGATTGTTTTACTGAGTCTAAATCTGAATCTTTTTTTGTAACAGCATCGGTTTTTTGTTTCAAATTATTTTCAATTTGTTTCAAACGATTTTCGTTCTGAATTACAGCAATATTACGTTGATTTACATCTTTTTCATGATCTGATTTTAACTGTAAAAACCTTTCTTTGGCTTCCAGTTCTTTCTTCCTTTTGATAATTTCAGCTTGTGACTCAGCATCTTTCAACAGTGTGTTTGCTTTGTTTTTTTGTAAATTGTTATTTACTATAAACATCACAATCGCGCCACCACCAAACGTGAGCATAGCAATAATAACTACTAAATAAATTTCCATTTGTTTTGGGTTTAACTTTTTTAAATTTTAAAAAATCAGCAAACTAGTTTTTACTAGTATTACTCAGTTAAACGAAGAAAAATTTCTTTACAGTTGAACCGTAGCAAGCAGTTTTTGTAACTCAAGCAATTCTTTGCTTGTTTGCTGCGTGTTTGCTTCCAAAAGCAAACTTATTTTTTGATATTCAGTAGCTAGTTCTATTGCAAACATGGCTAATGCATCTTGGTTATCTTTTAATGAAAATTGCTTGCCATAAGCTTGCATTTTTTCATTTATCATTTTACTTAAAGCCCTAATATTTTGCTCCTCGTTTGCAACGATGGTTAGCGGATATTTGCGCCCAGCTATACTGATATTTATTGATATTTCGTTCAATCTGTTAAGGTTTATTTTTATTCGCCTAACATTTTTATACAATCATCTATTAGTTTTATTTTGTCAGTTAATTCTGATTTTAACTGCTTTTTTTCTGAAATCGACAATTGTATTTCATTCGCAAGTTTAATAATTTTATTGTTATCTTCTAATTGTTCTATTTTATTTTTTTTGTTTTCTATATTCTTTCGCAACTCATTCACCTCGTTTTGTAACTCCATATTGCTAGTGGTCAATTTTTTATTTTGATTCAATAACTTTAAAACTTTTAGTTTTATTTCTGAAATTAATAATGAATTTGAATCCATTTTTCTTATTTTTCTATATTATCCTCTTAAAATAGCTCCTGTTTCTTTCTCAAAGTTCTTAATTAATTTATTCATTACTGAATCTATTTCATCATCAGTTAATGTTTTATTTTCATCTTGCAGCATAAAACTTAAGGCATAACTCTTTTTGCCTTTTTCAATTTTGTCGCCTTTATATACATCAAAAACATTTACTTGTTTTATTAAATTGCTTTCTGTTTTTAAAGCAATTTTTTCTAATTGCGAATAGTTGATTGCTTCGTCAATTAATAATGCCAAATCTCTTCTAACAGTTGGAAATATTGGAACAGATTTGATAAATGATTTTTCTGTTTTGTTAAATTCCATCAATAAATCAATATTGATATCAGCAAAAAATACCGGTGAATTCAAATCAAACTTACTGGTTAAATTTTTAGTTATTTCTCCAATAACAGCTACTTGTTTTTTCTTATAAAATACAGCTATTGCAAAATTATAATGTTGGTGTTCTATGCTTAGAAATTCTAATTTAATTATTTTGCTTTTAGCAAAAATATTTTGAACAAATCCTTTTAATATAAAATAGCTAGAAGGCTTGTTATTGTTAGTCCAACTTTCGTTCTCAATGGTTCCTGTTAAAGCTAAAATTAAATGCGATTGCTCCACATAGTTTTCCAATAAATTAATTCCACCAGCTTCTGTTTTTTCGCCTTTGTAATATGTTTTACCAAATTCAAAAAACTTTAAATTACTTAGTTTTCTGTTGTTATTATATTGCAAAGCTTCCAATACATTTGGCAACATATTTAAACGCATAATGTCTAAATCACTGCTCAAAGGATTTAACATTTTTACAGCACTTTGTAATTCTTCTTCACTGTAATATGCCGATTTTGTTAAGGTGTTGGTAGCTATTTCATTGAAACCATTTGCACTTAAATAATCAGCCAAATTGTTTTTAAGTTTCACTTTATTTTCGGTTTCATTATACGAAATAGTTGATTTGATATCATTTCCTATTTCAATATTGTTTAATCCATAAATACGTAAAATTTCTTCTGTTACATCAGCTGATCTGGTTACATCTGAGCGATAGGGTGGAATTGAAATTTTTAAAATCTCACCTTTATCTTCCAATATCTCAATGTCTAATGCTTTTAGAATTTCACTAATTCTATTTTTTTCAATTTCCTTACCAATTAATTGATTCGATTTTGCCAATGAAAAATCAATCATTGTGTTTTCAATTTTTGTAGGATAAACATCAATGATGGCTGAACTTATATGGCCTCCAGCAATTTCAATAATTAAGTTTGCAAGGCGTTTGATGGCATCTATGGTAATGTTTGGATCTGTTCCTCGTTCAAATCTAAAACTTGCGTCAGTACTTAAACCGTGTCCTTTTGCCGCTTTTCTAATGGTGGCTGCATCAAAGTAAGCACTTTCTAAAAATATATTTTTTGTTGTAGCCGAAATTCCTGAATCTAATCCACCAAATACACCAGCTAATGCCAATGGTTTTTCAGCATCACAAATCATGCATTCGGAACCTTTTAAAACGCGTTCTACTTTGTCAAGAGTAGTAAATTTACTTCCTTCAATTGCTTTTTTTACTATTATTTTATTGCCAATAATTTTATCTGCATCAAAAGCATGTAAGGGTTGACCTAATTCATGTAACACATAATTGGTAGCATCTACAATATTGTTTATTGGATTTACTCCAATTGCTTTTAACCTATTTTGCATCCACTCTGGCGATGATTTTACTTCAATATTTGAAATACTTAAACCAGTATATCGCTTACAACCTTCTGTATCTTCAATAGAAACTGCAATTGGCTGCTGGCTGCTGGCAGCTGGCATTTCGCAGTCCACACTTCGCATTTCGCATTTCGTAATCGCTCTCAAATCTCTGGCTGTTCCCAAATGACTAGCAGCATCGCCTCTATTGGCTGTTAAGCCTATTTCAAATACAAAATCGTTATAAACTTTAAAATATGCTGATGCAGGTTTTCCAATTTCATAATTTTCTGGTAAAATCAAAATTCCATCATGGCTTTCTCCAATACCAATTTCATCTTCAGCGCAAATCATACCTTCACTCACTTCACCTCTAATTTTTGATTTGCTAATTTTAAATGCTTCACCTTTGCTTGGATATAAAGTGGCACCAACTGTTGCTACTAATACTTTTTGTCCAACAGCTACGTTGGGAGCACCGCAAACTATTTGTTTGTCCTCACCAGTTCCAATATCAACTTTACACACACTTAATTTATCGGCATTTGGATGTTTTTCTCTTTCTTTTACATAACCAATAACTATTCCTTCTAAACCACCTTTTATGCTTTGATAATTTTCTAAATGTTCTACTTCTAATCCGCAACCAGTAAGCATTTGGCTTATTTCACTTGGTGTAGCATTGATGTTAATGACGTCTTTTAACCAATTATAACTTATTTTCATTAATGAATATTATGTTTTTAGTATGTTGCAATTTTGGAATAAATATATTGTACAAAAATAACAAAATGAACATAAGGATTGCTATTTTTGAAAATGAAAAAAACTTTAATTGTTGGAGCCTCTCCAAATTCAGACAGATATGCTTTTAAAGCAACAGCAATGCTGAAAGATTACAAGCATGAAGTTTATGCTTTTGGTTTAAAAAAAGGACTTATTGGTGATACTGAAATTCAAACTGATTGGCCTGAAAACAAGTGTTTTGATACTATAACCTTATACATTGGACCACAAAACCAAGCTAATTATTACGATAAAATTATTCTTTTAAATCCTAAAAGAGTCATTTTTAATCCAGGAACAGAAAATTATGAATTTGAAAATTTATTGTTAAAAAACAATATTGAAGCAATTGAAGCTTGCACATTGGTAATGCTAACTACCAATCAATATTAATTGAAATGTAATTTTAAAATTTAGATAAGGCAAGATTTGATTGAATGCGTTAATCTATTTTTTTTATCTTATTTCTCTTTTCAAAAAATCATTATAGGCAAAGCCAATGCCTTGTTCTAAATCTATTTTTTGCTTCCAACCTAATGCATTTATTTTACTTACATCCATTAATTTACGGGGTGTTCCATCTGGTTTTGATGTATCAAATTTTATTGAACCCTCATAATTTAAAATATTTTTTATGGTAATGGCTAAGTCTTTAATTGAAATATCTTTTCCACTTCCAATATTTAAAAATTGGCTTTCATTATAGTTTTGCATTAACATAAATGCAGCATCGGCCAAATCATCTACAAATAAAAATTCTCTGAGTGGATTTCCAGTTCCCCAAATTGTTACCTCAGGTGAATTTTGTGTTTTAGCCTCATGAATTCTTCGAATTAATGCGGGTAACACATGGCTGTTTTCAGGATGATAATTGTCGTTATAACCATATAAATTGGTAGGCATTACCGATATAAAGTTACAATTATATTGATTTCTGTATGCCTCACACATTTTTATTCCTGCAATTTTTGCAATGGCATAAGGCTCGTTCGTTTCCTCTAAAACACTGGTTAATAAATATTCTTCTTTAAGCGGTTGAGGAGCCAATTTTGGGTAAATGCAACTTGAGCCAAAAAACATTAATTTTTTAACATTGTTCACATAACTTTGATGAATTACATTATTTTGAATCATCAAATTCTCATATAAAAACTGAGCTCTGAATGTATTATTTGCCAATATTCCACCCACTTTTGCGGCAGCCATAAAAACATAATCTGGCTGCTCCTTTTCAAAAAAAAGTGCAACTTCCGTTTGATTGGTTAAGTTTAATTCTTTTGATGATTTGGTAATTAAATTGGTAAAACCCTCGGCCTGTAATTTTCTAACTACAGCAGAGCCAACCATTCCGTTTGAACCAGCTATATATATTTTATCAGATATATTCATTTTATTCCAATAGGAATTATTTATTCAAAATTATTAAAAGTATGGTGACCCGCTTGTTTTAAGAAACGTTCTTTTTTCATTAATTTTAAATCGCTTTCCATCATATCGGTAACCAATGCTTGTAAATCGTATTTTGGTTTCCAACCTAATTTTGTTTGGCTTTTTGTAGAATCACCAATTAATAACTCCACTTCTGTTGGTCTAAAATAACGTGGATCAACAGCTATTAATTCGTCACCAATTTTCAAACTAAAATCTTTATCAATTTCAAGTTCTTTTAATTTAATATTATCAATGGCTTCAATATAGCCAATTTCATTTTCGTCACTTCCTTTAAAAGCTATGGTAATTCCTAATTCAATAAAAGCCAATTTTACAAAGTCACGAATTGAAGTTGTTTTGCCAGTGGCAATTACATAATCTTCAGCCACATCTTGTTGTAAAATTAAATACATGGCTTCAATATAATCTTTGGCATGACCCCAATCTCTTTGTGCATTTAAGTTTCCAAGAAATATTTTATCCTGCATTCCTAAAACTATTTTACTGGCAGCTCTGGTAATTTTACGGGTTACAAAAGTTTCACCTCTTAGTGGACTTTCGTGGTTAAATAATATTCCATTACAGGCAAACATGTTATATGCTTCGCGGTAATTTACGGTAATCCAATAAGCATAAAGTTTGGCAACTGCATAAGGTGAACGAGGATAAAAAGGAGTGGTTTCACTTTGAGGTACTGCTTGAACCAAACCATAAAGTTCAGAGGTAGATGCTTGGTATATGCGAGTTTTATTTGTTAAACCACAAATTCTAATGGCTTCTAATATTCTTAAAGTACCTAATCCATCAGCATTGGCAGTGTATTCAGGTTCTTCAAAACTTACATGAACATGGCTCATGGCAGCCAAGTTATATATTTCGTCAGGTTGTGTTTCTTGAATGATTCTTATTAAATTAGAACTGTCGGTTAAATCGCCATAATGCAACTTAA
This sequence comes from Bacteroidota bacterium, assembly GCA_947453415.1. Classification (GTDB taxonomy): domain Bacteria; phylum Bacteroidota; class Bacteroidia; order UKL13-3; family UKL13-3; genus JAAFJM01. The sequence continues at coordinate 17,587 of CANGGG010000058.1, forward strand.
GGTTTAAGTTTTTTTCGTGAGGATCTTGATACAAATGATCAATTCTATCAGTATTTAAAAGCGAACTTCTACGCTTGATACCATGAACCATGTATCCTTTTTTTAATAAAAATTCGGCTAAATAAGCACCATCTTGTCCTGTAATTCCTGTAATAAGCGCGGTTTTCAATGAAATAATTTTATTTATTTGTGATGCTGCAATTGTAATAAAATAGCGCCAAATTAAAAAGAAACATTTTAATTATATTAAATTAAAGTAAGTGTAAAAATTAAACTTTTCACTTCTCCATTCTTTTTTTGAAAATAGCAATCATTTCTGATTTTGTGTTTTCTGTAAATTTTGAATTGTAAATTAATTTAAATTCCTTACCCATTTCAATGCTATCGTATAGCTTAGCTGTTACGCTTCTGCTATAAAATATAGCAATGAGCTCGTTTTTATAAAAAATAATGATAATGCGTGGTTCTTTTTTTTGTAAAATAAAATTAGGCTCATTTATTATAAATGATTGATATTTTTGATTGGAATCTTCTAATTCGTAATTAAATTTTTTAATATGATTGATAAAAGTATCGAGCTTTGCATTTTGCTTCGCAACGGATAAAATTTTATTTAAATCAATTTCAGGAACAGAACTTGGATTAATGCAAGCCTGCGATATTACACCACTAATATCAAATACATAAGCAGTGTCTAATTCCGCAATAAACTTATAAGGTGTAAAATCTTGTATGGCATTGCCAATATGTTTTCCTTGGCCATTGTATAATTTGGCCTTAGCTAAAATTTGCTGATCATCGTAAACCCATTCTTTTTTTACCCAAACACGTAATAATATTTGCTGAAAATTTTGATTGATTGGTTTACAATCAAAATAGGTATTTCCCAACAATTGAAAAATATCTTTCCCAATTTTACTTTCCTTAACTGAGCAATATCCATAAGTAGTTTCACCATTTACTTTGATTGCTAAAAGCATAAAAATAAAAACGTAACTACACCAAAGCGTAATTACGTTTTTATTAAAATTTATGATCAAAAAATTATTTTTTATTTCCAAGAAGGTTTTTTATTACACCAAATAAAACTGGTAAAACTGATACTAAAACAATGCCAAGAACAATTTTTTCAAAATTTTGCTGAACCCATGGAATATTTCCTAAAAAATAACCTGCCAAAGTTATTACAGTAACCCAAAGTATTGCACCTATAATACAAAACGTTATGTAACGACTATATTTCATGCTTCCAACTCCAGCTACAAATGGTGCAAATGTGCGAACTATTGGTACAAAGCGAGCTACAATAATGGCAAACGAACCATGCTTTTCGTAAAATGAATGTGTTTTATCTATGTATTCTTTTTTAATGGTAAATATGCCAAATAACTTAGCACCTTCGCCTTTTTTAGCTAAAAATTTACCTATAAAATAATTGGTATTATCGCCTAATAAAGCGGCTATGATTAATAAAACTATGATTAATCCAACATCTAAATTATTATTTATGTTACCAGCTAAAACGCCAGCAGTAAATAATAAAGAGTCGCCAGGTAATAATGGCAGCACTACTAAACCAGTTTCACAAAACACAATTAAAAACAACAAACCATATATCCAAGTTCCATGATTCTGCACAAATAACTCTAAAAAACCTTTGGTATTGGTGAGTAATTCTTTAAAAATTTCAAGTATTTCCATGCTGCAATTTTAAAGCATAACATTTAATAAGCACTAATTTTGTTTTTATTTTTTCCACTAAAAAAACAAATTGTATAAAAATAGCTTGTATCTAAATATAAAATTTAAATTTGTAAAGCATAATTTTAAATAATAAAATACTTAAAATGGAAGTAAAAGAACCAGACATGGCATACAATAATTATTCGTATGCCGACTATTTAACCTTTAAAATGGAAGAAATGGTGGAATTAATTAAAGGCAAAGTTTTTAAAATGACTGCCCCCAAAAGAATTCATCAAAAAATTTCAGGAACTGTATTCACTAAAATTCACAATTATTTAGATAATAAAAAATGTCAAGTTTATTCAGCACCATTTGATGTGCGTTTGCCAGTAAAATCAAGGAAAAATGAAGATATTTTTACAGTAGTCCAACCCGATATTTGTGTTATTTGTGACATAGAAAAATTAGATGAATATGGTTGCATTGGTGCTCCCGATTTAGTGATTGAAATATTGTCGGAAGGCAATAACAAAAAAGAATTAAAATATAAATTTGATGTGTATGAAGAGTCTGGAGTTTTAGAATATTGGATTATCAACCCAATGGGACAAACTTTAACCATCAATACTTTGGTAAATGGAAAATACCAAAGCTCCAGATTACTCACAAGTGGTGATGAAATCAGTACTCCAA
>CANGGG010000059.1 GCA_947453415.1 Bacteroidota bacterium
CATTAACCATTATTGCTACTGCTTTAATTGATACTGGATCAAAAATGGATGAGGTAATTTTTGAAGAATTTAAAGGTACAGGTAATATGGAATTACAGTTAGATAGAAAACTAGCTAACAAACGTATTTATCCTGCTATCGACATTGTTTCATCAAGTACAAGAAGAGATGATTTATTATTGGATAAAACAACTATTCAACGTCTTTGGGTGCTGCGCAATCACATTGCCGATATGAATGCTGAGGAAGCCATGAACGTAGTGTTGAATCACATGAAAAACACCAAAACGAATGAGGAGTTTTTAGCAACTATGAATAGCTAATAGACGTTAGTTGATAGTTGATAGTTGATGGACGATAGATAAAAACGGATGTTTATTTTTACAATTAGGTTATAGGATTAAGAGATATAAAAAAAGGCTGTCTGAAATAGAACAGCCTTTTGCATTTTGTCACATTGAGTGAAGTCGAAATGTTTTAAAAGTGAAAATATTAATTTCTCGACTCCGCTCGAAATGACTAGCATTTTATAACTTCTTAGACAACTTTTTTGTTTATTTAAAAGGACTGTCTTTTTCCTTTGCAATGGTATTATAAACCAATTTGTCTAAAACCCTTGGAACAAATTTTTGAAGTAAAAAACTTAGTTTACCTTGAGTAGTTAAAACTTGGTGTGCTTTGCGCTTTGTTATCATTTTTAAAATATAAGCTGCAACAGTTTCAGCAGGCATTAATTTACTTTCGTCAAACGGACTTTCAGCTTGGCTTTTTGCTTCTTTGTTCAATGCCGAATTCCTGATATTAGAAGCGGTATAACCCGGACAAATTACACCTACATGTAATCCGGTTTTTAAGTTTTCTATTCTTAACGATTCAAAAAATCCTTCCATGGCAAACTTGCTTGCGCTATATCCTGTTCTGCCTGGTAATCCTTTAAAACCTGCCACTGAGCTCACACCAATTATACTTCCTTTTTCTTTTAACAAATAAGGCATGGCATATTTGGTACAATAAACAGTTCCCCAAAAATTAATATCCATTACTTGTTTTAAAACCAATAAATCTAATTCTGAAAATAAGGCTCGCATGCTTATTCCAGCATTGTTAATTAATACATGAATGGTTTTAAATCGTTCAATGGTTTGTTCAATTAAATGCTGGCAATCGGCCTCCAAACTCACATCGCATTTTACCAATAATGTATCAGCACCTAATGCTTCGCAATGAAGTTTTACTTGCGTTAATTTATCAATATTGCGTGCAGCTAAAACAAGCTTTGCCCCTTGCTGCGCAAATGCATAAGCACAAGCCTCACCTATTCCCGATGACGCTCCTGTAATGATGATTACTTTGTTTTTCAAATTTTGGATGTTGGATGTTGAATTGAAAGTTGAATTTTTAAATATTTAATCATTCAAAACTAAACATTCAAAATTCAAAATTTCTTTAACTATTTCCAAATAATTGGAGTTCCTACCGCTGGGATTTCAGGAAAATCTGGTTCAATTCCATCTAATGCTTCTTCAATGGCATCTTCCAAATAAGCTTGAGTAACCATGTTTGCATTTTCCCATGCATCATCAATGGCTCCTTTGTAAACTAATTCGCGTTTTGAATTAAATAAAAATACTTCTGGATTAACTTCTGCACCAAATTTCTTGGCTAATTCTTGGTTTTCATCTTTTAAATATAAAAAATGTAATTTATCTAAGCCAAATCTTTGTGCTGCTTTGGTCATATGTTCCAAACTATCTGCTGGCGACTGTTTGCCATCGTTGCTATTGATACCAACTATTCCTAAATTGTCATCTTCATAACGCTCAAATAAATCTACGATACGTTTGCTATATGCTTTTGAATATTCAGAACTATCGCAAGTAAATATTACTACCAATGCGTATTTTTCAGCAAATTCAAAATTTGAATGCATTTTATTGTCATAACCTATCAGGTTAAATTCAGGTAACTTATCTCCTATTTGTAACATTTTTTTATCTATTATTTTTAAGTATTTTAAATTTAATTATTTTGCTCCTGGCAATTAAACAGTACTAATTACAGTTCAAAGAAAGGAAATTTTTCTACAATTTTTCTAACCAAAAATTCAACATTTTATCATATAAATGAAAACGTGTTTTGCCTCCACTTATTCCGTGATTTTTATTAGGATAAAACTCTGAATCGTATTTCACATTTTTCTTAATCATGGCATCTAACATTTCTACTGTGTTTTGAAAATGCACATTGTCATCGGCAGTACCATGAATAATTAAATAATTTCCTTTTATTTTCTCTACATGATTAATGGGCGAATTATCGTCATAATTTTTACCATTTTCTTGTGGCGTTCGCATGTAACGTTCTGTATAAATATTGTCGTAAAAACGCCAATTGGTAACAGGTGCTACCGCAATGGTTGATTTAAAAACTTCGGCTCCTTTGCTAATGGCCAAACTTGCCATGTAACCACCAAAACTCCAGCCCCAAAAACCAATTCTTGCAGCATCTACATAGCTTAATTTCCCTAATGATTTTGCTAAATATATTTGATCTTCAATTTCTAATTTCCCTAAATTCAAATAAGTACATTTTTTAAATGCTTCACCTTTGAATCCAGTTCCTCTTCCATCGGCACAAAAAATAATATATCCTTTGTTGGCCAACACTTGGTAATAATAATAGTTTGAACCCATCCATCTATCTACCGCTAATTGATGGCCTGGACCATTATAAGCATACATAATAACAGGATATTTTTTAGTAGCATCAAAGTTTTCGGGTTTAATAATAAAGGCATTCAAATCATCACCAACTTCATTTTTTATGCTCATCAATTCAGCTTTTGAAACCACATAGTTAGCCAATTTATTAGTTAATTTTTCATTGTTTTCCAATACGCGTAATACATTGCCAGCGGCAGTATTTATAGTGTAAATTGGTGGGGTGTTTATATTGCTGTAAGTATTTAAAAAAAACGATAAACTGCTATTAAATGTTGGGCTATTCCAACCATGTTTTGGTGTTAAATTCTTTTTGTTTTTACCATTTAAACCAATGCTGTATACAAAACGCTCAGCCGATAAATTACTGCTGATTTTACCAAGCATAAATTCTGGACTTGAGTAAAAAATAGTTTTTGTTTTTTCATCAATGCCATAAAAACCATCTACATCAAAATTGCCATTGGTAATTTGTTTAATCAATTTTCCTTTCAAATCATAATGATACAAATGGTTAAAACCATTGCGTTCACTGGTAATAATAAAAGTTTTGTTATCGTTTAAAAAAGTTAAATTATCAGTAATGTCAACATAAAATTTATTTTCTTCAGTATAAATTACAGTTGATTTTCCGGTACTGGTATTGGCCAATAAAATTTCTAATTTGTTTTGCAACCTGTTCAAACGTTGAATGGCCAATGTATTATTGTCTTTGGTAAACTGCATTCTAGGAATATAAATATCGGCTTCTTTGCCTATTTCCATTTCAGCATTTAACTCAGAACGTAAGTCGTAAACCAATATATTAATGGTGGAATTTGCTTCTCCTGCTTTTGGATATTTGAATTTGGTAGTGCTTGGATATAATTTACCAAACATAGTCATTTCAAACTCCTTTACTTTACTTTCATCAAAACGGTAAAAGGCAATTTTATCGCTATTGGGGCTCCAAGTAAATCCTTTCCAAATGGCAAATTCTTCTTCATAAACCCAATCGGTAGCACCATTGATAATATTATTTACTTTGCCATCGATGGTAATGGTTTCTTCTTTTTTCTGTAACAAATCGTAGTAAAATAAATTGTTGTCTTTTACATAAGCTACTTTATTTCCATCGGGCGAAAAAGTAGCATTCATTACTTTAAATGTTACAGGTTGAAATAATTGTTTCTTTTTTACGTCATACACAAAAATATTTGATTGGGTAGAATGGCGGTATAAACTTTCGGTATTACTGCTAAATAATATTTTATTTTCATCGGCACTGAATTCAAAATTACTAAAAGCCAAAATGCTGTTATCAAAAATCAAATCACTGTGTTTAATAATGGTATCAATTAAATTTCCAGTGCTAAATTCATAACGCAAAATATTGGCATCATTATCCATATTACAGTAATAACGACTATCGTTCAGTGAAGTAAATCCGCTCACTCCAGCCATTTGGAATGTTCCTTTGGCATATATATCGTCTAATGTTATTTGTTTTTTATTTTGCGCTTGCAATGAAATTGCTGAAAGCACCAAAACAAAAATACTGATTACTAAATGCGTTTTTTTTGTTATTAATTTTTTCATATTTTCTTTGATTAATCTATAAAAACCATTGCTAAATTTTATTTTTAGCATGGATTATGTTTGCTGCAAATAAACACAAGCATTTTATAAATCCTAAATCCTTTTGTGTAATTATCATCATGTATAAAAAAAGGTTGAAAAGAACTTAATCCTTCCAACCTTTCTGTTTTTGGTGTCGCTGCGCTAAAACACCAAAAACGGCATAATTTTATAATTTTCAAATCTTTCAATCTTCAAATCTCTAAATAAACTAACAAGCTTCAATCACTATAGCAGAAGCTCCGCCACCGCCATTACAAATTCCAGTCACACCAATTTTACCTTTTTCTTGTTGTAACACATGTGCTAAAGTTCCAACTATTCGTGAGCCGCTGCTTCCAAGTGGATGACCAATAGAAACTGCTCCTCCATATACATTTACCTTGGCAGGATCAATGTTTAATAATTGCGTATTGGCAATTCCAACTACTGAAAATGCTTCGTTTAATTCAAAAAAATCAACATCTTTGATATCAATTTTAGCCCAAGCCAATGCTTTATTAATTGCTAAAGCCGGAGCGGTTGTAAACCATTCTGGTGCTTGTGCCGCATCGGCAAATGCCAATATTTTTGCCAAAGGTTTTAAACCTAATTCTTTCACTTTATCGCCACTCATTAACACCAATGCACTTGCACCATCGTTTAAGGTTGAGGCATTGGCAGCGGTTACCGTTCCGTCTTTTTCAAAAACTGGTTTTAAAGTTCTAACTTTATCAAAATTTACTTTGGTAAATTCTTCATCTGTAGTAACAAAAATAGCATCTTTGCCACGTTGAGGAATTTCTATAGCTATCATTTCTGCATCAAATTTATTGGCAGTGTGAGAAGCAGCCGAACGTTTATATGATTCAATGGCAAAATCATCTTGTTGTTCGCGGGTAATTTTCATGTCGCGTGCGCACAATTCAGCGGCATTTCCCATGTGGTAATCATTGTATACATCCCACAAACCATCTTTTACCAAACCATCGGTTAAAGTACCGTTTCCTAATTTATAACCAGTACGCGCTTTATCTAACAAATAAGGAACATTGCTCATGCTTTCCATTCCACCAGCTATTACCACATCATTAATACCTAACATAATGGTTTGAGCTGCTTGCATGATGGCTTTTGAACCCGATGCGCAAACTTTATTAACCACTGTAGCAGGAACGCTATTTGGAATACCAGCAAAAATACTTGCTTGGGTAGCTGGAGCTTGGCCTAAACCTGCGCTCATTACATTTCCCATAAATACTTCTTGCACTAATTCAGGTGCAATACCTGCTTTTTCTATGGCACCTTTAATGGCTTTTGCGCCTAACTGAGTAGCTGTTAAACTCGATAAACTTCCACCAAATGAGCCTATTGGCGTACGTACGGCAGATACAATATAAACTTCTTGCATAGTTTTGTTTTTAAAATTTAGTGCTGCGAATTTATACTTATAATACAAATTCACTGCGTTATTTTTATAATTTTAGTTACCTAAAATAAAATGCTCATAAAGGAATTATAAATTAGTAATCATTTGATAAAATAAATATTTTCGCCTTTTATAAAAATGGAATATAACCACAAAGAAATTTTATTAAGCTTAGTTAATACTAAAATGCCATACGGCAAATACAAAGACGTATTGCTTTGCAATATTCCTGTTCATTACCTAGAATGGATTAATCGCCAAGGATTTCCTAAGGGTAAATTGGGTGTACAATTAGAAACCATGTACGAAATAAAACTGAATGGTTTAGAACATTTGCTCACTCCTATCAAAAATTTTTAAGTTTTCAATGGAGCTCGTTCACAGGCATTTTATTATTCATAAACCATTTGGAATGGTAAGTCAATTTATTACCAATACTACCAAGAAAAAATTGTTGGGTGAATTACATGATTTTCCAGCACAAACCATGGCCATTGGCCGACTAGACGAAGACAGTGAAGGCTTACTTTTATTAACTACCGATGGTAAAATGAGTGAATTGGTAAGGAGTAAAAAAGTAGAAAAAGAATATTACGCACAGGTAGATGGAGTGATTACTCCCGAAGCCATAACTCTTTTACAAAATGGAGTAGAAATAGGGATTAGAAGTGAAAAATATAGAACGCTTCCTTGTAAAGTATTTGCACTAACTGAAAACCCAAACTTTGCGCCACGCACCAAAAAAATCAGGGATGAAAGACATGGACCTACTTGCTGGATTTCGATTACGGTAACAGAAGGAAAATTCAGGCAAGTTAGAAAAATGACTGCCGCAGCTGGCTATCCTACCCTTCGATTATTTAGAGTACGAATTGGAAAAATTCACTTGAACAACCTAAAACCTGGCGAAGTTTTAGAAGTAGAAAGTTTGGAGGTTTGATATAGAAATATAAGCCGGTTCGGATTTGTAATAAGTTTTTACCATGTTTGTTTTAATAAAGCAAAAGTATGAAATGGCATTGGTATTTTACGCATTACAAATGCTAATAATATAAAGTGCGGTTTGCAAAACCGCACCGGCTGATTATTCGTAACTTTTTTTAAATTATAAAATAAAAATTATGTAATAGCGAATGTGGCTTTAGCCCATTCTTAAAGAAAAAAATGCTATTTCATCAATTGCCTCTAGTTTTAACTAGAGGAATATTAGAATTAATTACATTTTATTTACTTTATTTGCGGCAGCAAAACACAAAATAATATGAAGTTTTTTATTGATACAGCAAATCTTGCTCAAATTAAGGAAGCAAATGATTTAGGAATTTTAGATGGTGTAACTACCAATCCTTCGCTTATGGCTAAGGAAGGAATTAAAGGCGATGCAGCGGTAATGCAACATTACAAAGACATTTGCGAGTTAGTAGATGGCGATGTAAGTGCTGAAGTAATAGCAACCGATTTTGACGGAATGGTAAAAGAAGGTGAAATTCTAGCTGCTTTGCACAAAAATATTGTAGTAAAAATACCAATGATAAAAGATGGTATCAAAGCAATAAAGTACTTTAGCAACAAAGGAATTAGAACCAATTGTACTTTAGTTTTTAGTGCTGGACAAGCTATTTTAGCAGCTAAAGCAGGTGCTAGTTATATTTCGCCTTTTGTTGGTAGATTAGATGATATTGGGTTTGATGGCATGGAATTAATTGCTCAAATTTCTCACATATTTACTGTTCAAGGTTATGAAACAGAAATTTTAGCGGCTTCTATTCGCAATCCTATTCACATTATCAAATCGGCAGAAGCTGGTGCTGATATTATTACAAGCCCTTTAGCAAGTATATTGGCGTTATTGAACCATCCATTAACCGACAAAGGTTTGGAACAGTTTTTAGCTGACCATAAAAAACTAAACGCTTAAAAATTAGATTGCCCTAAATCATATAAAAAGATTTAGGGCTTTTTTTATATTTGAATTTTTAAAAATATAATTTTCACCCTTTAAATTTTAAAATCATGGTAAGAAAACCTTTCAATTTAAATAAATGGATAGAAGAAAACAGACATTTACTCAAACCGCCTGTTGCCAATAAAAACTTATATCCTGAAGGAACTGACTTTATAATAATGATTGTTGGTGGACCCAATGCGCGCAAAGATTATCATTACAATGAATCGGAAGAATGGTTTTACCAATTAGAAGGTGAAATAACCGTAAGAATTCAAGAAGAGGGAAAAGCAGTTGACATACATTTAGGCCCTGGCGATATGTTTTTATGTCCGCCAAATACTCCCCACTCTCCTGTTAGAAGCGAGGGTTCCATTGGGTTAGTAATTGAAAGAGTTAGAAAAGGAAAAGGATTAGTAGATGGTTTGATGTGGTTTTGCGAAAACTGTAACCACAAATTACATGAATACCGTTTTGAATTAAGCGACATTGAAAACGATTTTTTACCTCGTTTCAAGGATTATTATGCAAATTTAGATTACAGAACTTGTAAAAGTTGTGGACATGTAATGGAAACCGATCCAAGATTTGTTTAAATGCCTAACGAAGTACTTGAAATTTATTACATTAATATTGGCGAATTAGCCAAAAAATTTAACGTGTCTGTTTCTTTAATTAGGCATTGGGAAAAGGAATTTAAACAATTAAAACCCGAAAAATCAATCAAAGGAACACGCAAATACAGTAAAAAAAATATTGAAATATTTAGCCACATTTATCAATTGGTAAAAATTGAAGGATTTACCATTGAAGGTGCTAAAGAAAAACTAAATCATCAACCAATTGTTCAAAATAATCAGCAAGCCATTGAAAAATTAGCTGAATTGAAAGATTTTTTAACTAAGTTGAAAGATTTGATTTAGTGGAGCAATTACAAAGATTGAAAGATTACAATGTTGAATCTCAATAATAATTCAACATTCAAAACCCAACATTCAAAATTTAAAAAATGTTTAACACCATAGAAGAAGCCATAGAGGATATAAAAAAAGGAAAAATTATCATTGTAGTTGACGATGAAGACCGTGAAAATGAAGGTGATTTTTTAACTGCTGCCCGCAATGTAACTCCCGAAATTATTAACTTTATGTCGAAAGAAGGACGCGGATTAATTTGCGCACCACTCATTGATTCTCGTTGCCGTGAACTGCAATTAGAATTAATGGTAACCGATAATACTACCTTACACGAAACGCCTTTTACTGTTTCAGTAGATTTAATAGGAAAAGGTTGTACAACGGGAATATCGGCACAGGACAGGGCCAAAACTTTACAGGCATTAATTGATCCAAATACTAAACCTGAAGAATTAGGAAAACCCGGACATATATTTCCACTAAAAGCACAACCAGAAGGTGTTTTGCGAAGAGCGGGACATACCGAAGCTGCCATTGATTTTGCGCGTTTAGCAGGATTTGAACCAGCAGGTTGTATTGTTGAAATTTTAAGCGAAGATGGAACCATGGCTCGTTTGCCAGAATTAATTCAAATAGCAAAAAAGTTCGACATGAAATTAGTAACCATCAAGGATTTAATTTCATACCGACTTAAAAATGAAAGCTTGATTCAACGCTTAATTTCAGTAGATATGCCAACCGATTATGGACATTTTATACTGACTGCTTTTAAGCAAATAGATTCTGGACAGGAACATTTGGTATTACAAAAAGGAACTTGGGACGAAAATGAACCAGTATTGGTTCGTGTGCATTCAAGTTGTGTTACTGGCGATATTTTCCATAGCCTACGTTGCGATTGCGGTGAGCAATTATCAAAGTCGATGGAAATGATAGAAAAAGAAGGAAAAGGGGTGATTATTTATATTAACCAAGAAGGAAGAGGCATTGGTTTGGTTAATAAATTAAAAGCCTACAAATTACAAGAACAAGGTTTGGATACGGTAGAAGCAAACTTGCAATTAGGTTTTAAAATGGATGAACGTGATTATGGTGTTGGTGCTCAAATTATCAGAGCAGTAGGCATTACCAAAATGCGTTTAATGACTAACAATCCTACCAAACGTGCAGGTTTAATTGGTTATGGACTTGAAATAGTAGAAAATATTCCAATTGTAGTAGAACCTAATTCTCATAATAAAAAATATTTTGATACCAAACGCGATAAAATGGGACACGAATTTAGTAAGTAGTTGTCAGTTGATAGTTGATAGAATTTAACTTTCATACTTCATACTTCATAATTCATAATTTAAAATTTAAAATTTAAAATTTAAAAAGCATGAAATTTTTTCAACATTTTGGTGAGTATTTACTGTTCTTAAAAGCAGTATTTACCAAACCCGAAAAAGGTAAAATATTTTTCAAACAAATAATTACCGAGAGCAATAATATTGGTGTGGGCTCATTTGCCATTATTTCACTTATAAGTGGTTTTATTGGAGCAGTTTCCACCATTCAAATTGGCTACCAATTGGTAAGCGGAATTTTACCTGATTATTTAATTGGAAGAATTGTTCGCGATAGCAATATTCTAGAATTTGCACCCACCGTTACAGCATTGGTTTTAGCAGGCAAAGTGGGCAGTAATATTGCCTCAGAAATTGGAACCATGAAAGTTACAGAACAAGTAGATGCCTTAGAAATCATGGGAATCAATGCTGCTAACTATACCTCATTGGCAAAAATAATTGCAGGAGTTTTTAGCATTCCTATGTTGGTATTATATGCCATGATTTTAAGTTTAATAGGCGGTGCCGTTTCTGGCTGGGCTTCTGGAATTATAAGTGTGGAGAGTTTTGTGAAAGGCTTAAGAACCGATTTTATGGGTTATAATGTGGTGTTTGCTTTAACCAAAGCATATACCTTTGCATTTTTAATCACCTCAGTGTCGGCTTTCCAAGGATTTAGAACCCAGGGTGGCGCTTTAGAAGTGGGTGAAAGTAGTACCAAAGCTGTTGTTTATAGCTGTATGAGTATTATATTTTTCGATTATATTATTTCACAATTAATGTTATTCAAATAAATGGTAATCATTGAAAATGTAAATAAAACTTTTGGCACTAAACATGTTTTAAAAGATATTTCTGCCAAATTATATAAAGGGAAATGTAATTTTATTATTGGAGCAAGTGGTGGTGGCAAATCAGTGCTAATGAAATGCATGGTTGGCTTGTTAACTCCCGAAACTGGTAGCATTACTTTTGATGGGCGTGATTTTTTGAAACTTAATTACAACGAAAAAATTAGTGTCAGAAAAGACATTGGCATGCTATTCCAAAACACTGCTCTTTTTGACTCATTAAGTGTAGAAGAAAATGTAGCTTTTCCCTTAAGAATGTTTACCGATTTTTCCGAAGAACAAATCATTGAACGCGTGAATTTTTGTTTAAGTAGGGTAAATTTAGTTAATTTAAATAAACTGTTTCCCTCTAATATTTCAGGCGGACAAAAAAAACGGGTGGGCATTGCTCGCGCAATAGCTTTAAATCCTAAATACTTGTTTTGCGATGAACCTAATTCAGGTTTAGATCCACTAACAAGCCGTGTAATTGATGAGTTGATTACTGATATTACTAAGGAATATAATATTACTACTATTATAAACACCCACGACATGAAAAGTTTATTTGTAATGGGTGAAAATATTATATTCATTCATCAAGGTCAAAAATGGTGGGAAGGCGAAAAAGCTGAAATCCGACCAAGTGGTAACAAAGAATTACTTGCATTTATGGAAGCAAGTGAGTTTTAACTTTTGAATTATTGATTTTTATTAAAAAAATACTTTTGTAAATGCATAACATATCTGTAAAAGCGGCTAACTTAATTGGTTCTGAAATTATAAAATTAGGTGCCGAAATCAATCAAAAAATTAAAGAAGGAAATCATATTTACAATTTAACAATTGGCGATTTCAATCCGAAATATTTTAGCATTCCTAACGAGTTAAAACAATACATTGTTGATGCTTATGAAAACAATGAAACCAACTACCCTCCTGCTGATGGTGTGTTGGATTTAAAAAAAGCTATTCAACATTTTATTTTCAAATACGAAAATATTCAATTTGCAGATGATGAATTAATGGTGGCAAGTGGCGGTCGTCCTTTGATTCATGCCATTTACAGTACAATTTTAGATCCAAACGACAAAGTTTTATACCCAGTTCCGAGTTGGAACAATAACCATTATTGTCATTTAAACGATGCCATAAAAGTTGAGGTTCAAACCAAAGCAGAAAATGGTTTTATGCCAACTGCCGATGAATTGAAACCGCATATTCAAGAGGTTGTTTTATTAGCGCTTTGTTCTCCTTTAAACCCAACAGGTACTACTTTTAAAAAAGAACAATTAACTGAAATTTGCGATTTAGTTTTAGCCGAAAATTTAAAAAGAGCTGGAAATCAAAAACCATTATACGTTCTTTTCGACCAAATATATTGGATGTTAAGAACCGATGGAATTGAACATTTTAATCCAGTTAGTTTAAGACCTGAAATGAAAAAATATACCATTTTTGTAGATGGTATTAGCAAAAGTTTAGCCGCTACAGGAGTTAGAGTTGGTTGGGGATTAGGACCCGCTGAAATCATTTCAAGAATGAAATCTATCATTGGCCATATTGGCGCTTGGGCCCCAAGAGCAGAACAAATTGCTACTGCAAAATTTTTAGAAAACGACCAAGCCATCAACCAATATTTAGGCGAACTAAAACAAAAAATTGACTTGCGTTTTAATGCATTATACAATGGCTTTGAAACACTAAAAGCAAAAGGTTTTCCTGTACAAATTATTGCACCAGAAGGAGCCATTTATTTAACAGCGCAGTTTGCTTTAATTGGTAAAAAACAATTAGATGGAAAAACCATTAAAACAACAGCTGATATCTCTTCATTTTTAATCAATCGTGCGCAGTTAGCATTGGTGCCCTTTACTGCATTTGGCTGCCCAAGTGGAACTGATTGGTACAGAATTTCTGTGGGTACTTTAAATGAAAACGAAATACCTGATTTACTACTCAAATTAGAAAATGCCTTGAATGAATTAATATAAAAAAAGAGGCTGTCTAAAAAGCTTTAAAATGTTCGTCATTTCGATGGATAATTTTTTTCGAAAAAATCATTATAAAATTACGTTGTGTCATTCCGAAGGAAACTCCTTTCCTCGGCAACCAATATTGATATTTCTTAGTTGGTTGCCATATTAAGGGTGACGCTCTATCGGTACAACTGAATTACTAATTTCTTTATTATTATAAGTTAACAAAAAAACGTCATTGGTAGCGTAGTCGAGAAATTTATATACTCGATTTCAAAACATTTCTACCGAAAGCAATCGGTATTCGCTCAATATGACAAAATACAAAAGGCTGTCCTTCTGAGACAGCCTTTTCTTTTTAATATTATAAATTTTATCTGTAACTTACTTCTAAATTATGAATGTCAATCAATGGTTTTAAAAACTCCTCTAATTGATAAACACTTAATTGCGAAGCAGCATCACACAATGCTTTTTCAGGATCAGGGTGCGTTTCTATAAAAACACCATCAACTCCTGCAGCTACTCCAGCTCTGCTTAATACAGGTAAAAACTCACGAGCTCCACCTTTTGCATCAGCACTTGGAATGCCATATTTACGAATGCTATGCGTAATGTCAAAAACTATTGGATATCCTAATTGGCCCATTAAAAAGAAACTTCTAGGATCTACCACCATGTCGTTATAACCAAAAGTAAAACCACGTTCAGTTAATATTACTTGATCGTTACCTGAATCTAAACATTTTTGAACAGGATGTTTCATGTTTTCGGGAGCCAAAAACTGACCATGTTTAATATTTACTACCCTACCAGTTTTTGCGGCAGCCACCATTAAAGTAGACTGCATACACAAATAAGCAGGAATTTGTAATACATCACACACTTCGCCAGCAGCAGCTGCTTGGTCTGGATAGTGAATATCTGTTAATAAAGGAAATCCAAATTGCTCTTTTACTTTTGCTAAAATAGCAACGCCTTTTGCCAATCCCGGACCATCGTAATATTTTAAACTGCTTCTATTGTCTTTTTGAAACGATGATTTGTAAATCATTTGGATGTTTAACTTTTCCGAAACTTCTTTCAGTTTTTCGGCAGTTTTCATCATAATCATTTCATCTTCTATTACACAAGGGCCAGATATAAGAAACAATTCATTGCCTCCACAAGCTATATCTCCAACTTTTACTATTTTTTTTGTCATGGTATTTATTTATTATAAATCAAAGTAGTTTTTCAAATAGGTAAACTCTTCAAATTTGGTCATATTGAGCGTAGTCGAAATATAAAAAATTTGTTCTAAACTTCACTCGAACTGACATGAAAAATTATTGATTAAAAAACGCTGTCTATGAAATTACTTTACGTCCTCGGTTTTACCAATATTGTTTTTCAATGTTCTCACCGATTTCAATTTGTCTTCTAAATCTTTAATCAATTTTTGAGCCGCGGCTATTTTATCGTGGAATTGAGTCAACATGTCATTTTTAGAACTGCTATTTTTAAAGAATCCTAAATTATTATCCCATGTGTCAATATCCGATTTTAAACCTTTGATGCGTTCTTGTAAAACTCTTTCTTCACGTTGTAAACGTTGAGCTCCATCAGGGTTATTTGCCAATGATTCAAAATGTGCCTTATCGTCTGCGCTGCGCATGTTTTTACGCAACTCGCGGTGTTTACCATATATTTTATCTAATAAATCGTTGTACGACTTGCCAACTGCATCTTTGTCTTTATTAGGAACATAACCTATAGCGCTCCAAGCATCTTGAATGGCTTTTAAATCGTTTAAAACATTAGCATTTTCGCCCTCTGCTGTCAATAAAGCTTCTAGTTTTGTAATTAGTTCTTTTTTAGCAATTAAATTGGTTCCTTGTTCTGCATTTTGAGCCGCAAAACGTTCTGCTTTCTTTTCAAAAAACAAATCGCAAGCACCTCTAAATTTCTTCCAAATTTCATCGTTAAATTTATCAGGTACAGGACCTATTTCTTTCCATTGTTCTTGTAACGATTTAACTTGAGCAGTTTGCTTACCCCAATCAATTGGTGCAGTTGCAATGTTTTCTACTTGTTTAAAAAGTTCAGTTTTCTTTTTAAAGTTTTCGTTTCTTACTGCGTTAAATGTTTTGAACCAATTGTTTTTATTATTGAAAAATGTATTGCGAATGTCTTTAAATTCATCCCAAATTTTTTCTCTTTCTGCCATTGGCACATAACCAATTTTTTTCCACTCTTCCATTAATTCATTGGCTTCCTTGGTTTTTGCCATCCAATCCTTAATGCGAGTAGTTTTATAATCAGCTAATTCCTTCGACTTTTCTATCAATGCTAATTTTAAAGCTAAATTCTCTTGTCTTACTAATTCATTCTTTTCCGATTCTGCTTTAATTACGCCATATACTTTATCAACTTCAGCCTTAAAACGAGTCCAAATATCTTCATTGGCTTCTTTTGGCACAGGACCAATATTTCTCCAATCTTCTTGGTATTTTTTTACCGCAATCAACGCAGATTTTATGCTTTTTTCTTCCGATAGTTCACTCACTTTTTTGCATAAATTAATTTTAGCATCCAAGTTACGTTCCCTATCCATTTGAGCTATTTCATTATTTATGCTCAACTTGTCATAAAATATTTCATTTAACACACGGTAACTTTCCCAAAGGCGTTCCACATGTTCTTTAGGAACATTTTTTATGTTTTTCCATTCAGTTTGTAACTCTTTTAATTTAGCCAAACTATCTTTGGTTTCTTCCGAACTATTTAAAGCTTTTATTTTTTCTAAAACAGTTTCCTTAGCTTTTAAATTTTTTAATCTTTCTGCTTCAGCAATTGCTTTTGCGGTAGCTATTTTATCGCGTAAATCTTTTGACGCTTTGTTAAAAGTATCTTTTGCTGTTATTCCCGATTTAAATTCAAAATCGTCTTTTTCTCCACCTTCTTCTATAAAATTGTGAAGTGCTATATTTTGTTCTTCATGTAAAGCCGCATCAAAAAATGGCTTAATGGTTTTAAAAATTTGAAAAGCCTCACTGTGTGGTTTTTCACTTGCCGCTAGTAATGCTATTGCCAATAATTCATCTTTAGTTTTGCTAGCATAATCATTTTGCTCTTGCAATTCTGTGTGTTCAATAGCTGCTAAATCAGCATCAAATTCATGATCGTCAATAGTAATTTCTAAAGCATCAGTGGCTAAGTTAATTGTTACTTCGCTAGCTGTTGTTTCTTCCATTATGCTTTCAGCAACTGGTGTTTCAGCTAATGTTTGAATTGGTGTTTCAATTACTGCTTCCATCGTTTCAACTGCTAATTCTTCCATTTTGCTTTCAGCAAATGGCGTAGCTAATGTTTCATTGGGTACTTCTAACATTTCAGTAGTTTCATTTTCCATCATTGGAGATTCAGTTATTTCAACTGTTGATTCAATGGGTGATTCAATGATTTCATCAATCACATGTTCTGTAGCATTAATTGCTACATTGTTTTCTAAAGTAGGTTCTGCATTTAAAGCAGCATCAGAAGGATTCATTTCGTTAAGTTCAGTCATTTTAAAATAAATAGAGATCAGTTATACATTCTTTTTTAGGAGGGCGAATTTAATTTATTTTTGTAAAACACAAGACGCAATTATTTTAAAGGAATATCCTTTGATTCAATAAGATAATATTAATAGGCAAATTAAAAATAATTTTCCTCAGGTTCAAATTAACTATTTTTATCAATATTTACTTAAAGTAAGTGTGAATGTCTAAATATTGTGATTTTAAAAACACAAAAACTTTTACGTTTTTCAACGGTGAAGATTAATTATATTCGCCACTTTAATAAAACTAAAATAACAATAAAATAATGTTCGGAAAATTAGGTGAAGCAAAACAAAAAGCAGAGGAAATGAAGCTTAAATTAGAAGCAATTACCGTAGAAGGAAACGCACAAGGAGTTAGGGTTATTGCCAATGCAAACAAAAAAATTATTACTATAAACATTGCTCCCGAATTATTAAACCCAGCAAATAAAGAACAACTTGAAGACCTTTTAATGCTTGCAATTGAACAAGCAATGAATCAAGCAGAAAATATTTCAGCAGCCGAAATGAGAGCCATGATGGGTGGAATGATGCCTGGCTTAGTTAATTTATTTGGTAACTAATTACCCTCAATATTCGTTACATCAAATCATTGAAATTCATTTGCCATTGCAACCAATAAAAAAATATATACTGCTTTTATTTTGTCTTGTTGGGCTTTATACTTTAAAAGCTCAGCAAAACAAATTTTATATAAAAGGTTTTGTGGTGGGTGCCGATACCAATGCGCCAATTCCATTGGCTAATATTCACAACATCACTTCACAAACACGTTATATTACCAATCGCTATGGTGCTTTTGGTATCCATGTTTTACCTACAGATACCATTGAATTTTCGGTAATTGGATATAAAAATTATGTGCTTATTTGTGCCAATTATTTGAACCAAGGCGATGTGCCAATTATTATAAAACTAAAACGCAGTTATATAAAATTACGGGAAGTAATTGTATCGGGGCAAAAACGCAAACAAGATAGCATGGCGCGCGCTGCTGCTAAACGCTTAAGAACAGATCCTTTGTTAAATAATTACAGCACTTCTATCTCTATTTATAATGCATCCCAAGGTGGCATGTTAAGCAGTATTTTGGCCGGTGGCAATAAAAAAATTCAAGAATATGAAAAACTCATGCGCTTAATGGAAATTTACAACGAACAAAACCAAGTAAGCGAAAAATACAATATTGAATTGGTGATGCGAACTACTTTACTGGATGAAAAACATGCACGTGAATTGATGAAATACTGTGAAATTCCAAACTATTTTATTTTAAACTCCAACGAATACGATATTATTTTAGCTATCAAAAACTGCTTTAAAGAATATAAACAAAGAAGAAGGTAGTTTCATTAATTGGACAACTTAAAGCCTATAGTTGTATAAACATGGCTTATTTACTACTCATCAAAATTAGCATCTGTTATATCTGTAAAATGTGCCAGAGGTGGTTCTCCTAGTAAATATAAAATATCAAATACTTGATTGGCCTTTATTAATTCTTCTTCATGTTTGTAGGAAGCAGCTAAATTACGAAGCACTCTTTTTACGATTGATAAATTATCGCAAGGCAAATAATACGCTTCATTAGAAGGAATTTTCATTTGTTCTACAAATTGCGCTAAACTTTTTTGCGTAAATATTCCTCCTTTATGAAAGGCATTGATATAAAACAAAATTGGCCTGTTTTCAGCACTCATTTTTTTATCCGATATAAAATCAAAACTTTTAAGTGAAAGCTTATCTTCTTCTAAAAAAGCCAACATAAAATGCTGAGGTAAATTAACTCCAAACACAGGTAATTTTAAATGCTGAGCTACCAACATATAAATAATACAAAGCATAATCGGATTGCCTTTTTTAGTTTCCAATACCTCATTAATATACGAGTTAGAAGAACTTTGATAGTTTGCTATATTTCCTGAAAATCCATGAATATCATAAAAAGTATAATTCAATATTTTTACTTTTTCTACTGCAGAAATATCATGCCTCATATCAAGCCATGCATTTAATTTTATTTTTTCAATGCATTCTTTTATAAATGATTTTTCAAGTGTTGGGTACTTAAATTTTGCAATCAAATAAACACCTTGTAACAAATCTTTTTCAGTTGAATCGTGCCATTCTTTGAATTCAATTAAAAGCTGTTGATAGTTAATTTTACTAACAATTTCAGCTGTTAGGTCTATTACATTTTCATCTTTTATATGTGTTAATTCACCTGCTATCATTGGCAAGGCAGTTACACCATAAGAGAGCAGTTTTTTTTCTACTAAATTTACAACTTCGGCATCAGTATCATCGAGCAAAAACAAAAGTGATTTTATTTCAGTAGCGTTCAATTTTTTTGTGTTTTATTTTATGTTTAGCAAATCTATGCTTTTGAACACAATTATTTATCTTTTGTTTTTATTTAAAAATAATTATACCCATTGAACTATGGCAAGTGTTAAGCTAAGCAAAAATCATCAAACTGCCCGTGGTTGTGTCTCCTGACCAACCACATAAAAATAACACCTACCCTGCCCTTCCTTAATAGGATGGGTTAGTTCCGTTGTTAATTGTTAGCCATTGTTTTCATAAGTGGATTGGTGAGGACACCAACCACGGACAAATTTGTAGGTATTAGCTTGAACTGTGGCGAGCGTGGGGTCGACAAAAATGCGGGCCAGCGTTGGCCTTGTGCGTGGAAGCTCCTTTTTGTCTAGCTTTTTTGCATACTTTGTAATTTATACTGAGCGCAGTCGAAGTAGCAATGGAAAAAGTATGAAGA
>CANGGG010000060.1 GCA_947453415.1 Bacteroidota bacterium
AAACACAGTTTATAATAACAATACTGCCAATTTAACCATTGTTCAAAAACAAGATTCAGTATTGGTTGGTGTTTATGAATTACCATTATTTGTGTCTGTTTACGATAAAAATGGTGTTCAACATTTACCCATAAAAATTACAAAAACCAATGAAACATTTTCTTTTATGGGCGATTCAATTTTCTTAGTAAATTTTGATGCTGATAAAGCATTGGTTGCAAAAATAAGTCAACGTAAAAGTAATAGAAATTGGTATGATCAATTAACTAAAGTAGAAAACTGGAAAGCGAAACAAGAAGCCATTCAAGGAATTGCTGAAAATCATAACCATGGATCTAAAAAATATTTTAGGGAAGAGTATAAAAATGCCATTATTTACTGTTTAAATTATAATCACTCACGTGTAATAGAGTTGGGTATTCAAGCACTAAATCAGTTAAAAATAGAAGATCAAATGCTGTTTGAAAATGAAATTTTGGGTTTATGTAATTATAAAAAAACAGCTTCCATTAGATCGGCTGCGTTAATGGTTTTGTATAATTGGAACAATGAAAAATATAAGCTAAATTTTAAAAATGCGTTGACCGATAGCTCAAATCAAGTTTTGGCAAGTGCGTTTTATGGTTTAAGTAATATTGATAGTTTAGTAGCTTTAAAAGCAATTGGAAAATGGAAAACCTATTTTAATTTTAGTGTTAGCCAAGCTGTATGTGCAGTGATTAGTAAAAATTCATTTGAAAATGAAAACAATTATTTTGAAAATGCAATCAACAAAACCAACTATGGTAAAAGAAATTTGATGTATTTATACACCAAATATTTATTGCGTTCTAACAATGAAATAATCAATGATGCTGTTTCGGTTTTCCAAAACTTAAGTAATAAAATGGACGGAGAGGAACGCAAATATTTATTGTTTAACAGCGTGAATGAAATAAAAGAAAATCTGGTTTTGAAAAATGATTTATTGAAAAAACAATTGTTAAAAGATGCAGGTAATCTTGCTTTGCAATTGCAAATTAAAAATGATGAAATTCTGATAAAAAAATACGAAGAATTGGTGAAAAGTAATTAAGAGTTTTAAGTCTACAGTTTTAAGTGTTAAGAATATGCTAGCGGACAGTTGCCAGCGGCCATGAGCATATTTTATAGCTAAACGAATTAAACCTATATTTCAAAAAAGGGTTTCAAAGCTTCAATTAAAACCATTGGAGCCATTGTCAGTTTATTGGTTTTCATATCCACATTTACCAATTCAACTTCCGCTTTTGTTAGTAATTCATTTTGCTGATTGTATATTTCAAAATAAAAGTGAATGCGCACTTTTGGCATTACTTTTAGCATGGTAACTATTGTTAATTCGTCATCGTAATATGCCGATTTTAAATACTTACAATTCAAGCTCAACACAGGCATCATTATGCCATTATCTTCAAAGCTTTTATAGGTTAATCCAATTTGTCGCAAAGCGTCTGTACGCCCTATTTCCAAGTATTGCGCATAGTTTCCATGGTATACCACACCCATTTTATCGGTTTCAGAATATCGAACTCTTACCGTTGTTTTGCTTGTAAACATGTATAGTTTTTATAAAATAATTTTAAATTCTGTTCTTCTATTTTTGGCCCTGTTTGCTTCTGTTAAATTGTCAACCAAAGGTTGTGTTTCGGCATATCCTTTATAAGTAATTCTCGAAGCATCAATTTTATTAGTAACCAAATATTCATAAACAGCCTTCGCACGGTTATTCGAAAGCGTTAAGTTATCCTGTTTTTTACCTTGGTTATCTGTATGCCCACTTACTTCAATTCTCACCTTCGGATTTACTTGTAAAAACTGCACCAATTTATCTAATTCTGTTACCGATTCAGGTTTTAAATCGAACTTGGCAGTTTCAAAGAAAATATTTTTTAAAACTACTTTTGCGCCTGCAACTATTGGTGTTAAAGGAACATCTAAAAACAAAGGCTCTACATTGTTTTGTTCTTTTAAACTAAAGTTTTCTGAGTAAAATAAATAACCAGCCAAGCTAACATTTAACGCGTAATTTTTATTGCCTTGCAAGCTTAATAAGAATGCACCGGTTGTTTTATTCGAACGAGTTTCAATCACTGGTTTTTTAGTTGCTAAATCAATCAATTCAAGCTTTGCAGCCAATTTGTTTTTCTTAATGGCATCGTAAACTACGCCTTTTACATAACCAGTTTGGTCGGGACGAGCTTCTTTATACAATTCAAATTGGTAAATATCTAAACCGCCAAATCCTCCTTCTTTTGCCGAAGAAATAAATGCATTGATTCCATCGCTGGTAATGCTAAAACTTTGTTCGTCTTTATTAGTATTTATTGGATAACCAATATTTACAGGAGTTTGCCAGCGTCCGTTGTTGGTTCTTTTGCTACTATAAATATCCAAACCGCCCATTCCTGGATGTCCGGCACTTACAAAAAATAGTGTTTTATCATCAAGCGCTATAAAAGGATATTGTTCATCTTTTTCAGTATTTATTTCTGGTCCACAATTAATAGGAGGCGCCCATTTCCCATTATTATAAAATGTCATCCAAATATCACTTCCACCAAAACCACCTGGTCTGGTACTGGCAAAATAAACAGTTTTACCATTGAATGAAACACTCGGTTGTGTTTCCCAACTGCGCGTATTTACTGGCGGTCCTAAGTTTTTGGGAGTACTCCATTCCAATCCATCAAGCACACTTAATAATATATCACAACTTGTTTCCACATCGGCACAATAAGTGTAAAATATATATTGCCCATCCACACTGATAGATGCGGTTCCTTCGTTTTTATCGCTGTTAATGGGCGCACCAATTGGTTTAGCTTTTGAATATCCACTTCCTTCTTTTTTACTGATAAAAAAGTCTTCATTTCCTGTCCTTCTATCTCCTAAATTTCGGGTAAATAACAGTGTTTGCAAATCTGCTGTAAGTACTGGGAAATAATCATCGTGAATGGAGTTTACATTAGCCCCTAAATTAATAGGTTTATATGGAACAGGATGTTTGATGGATTCCACCGCAAAATCAATGTTTTTTTCGAGTTTCAAACCAATAGTTTTTTTTGCAAACCAATCGGGAAAAGGAACAAATTTTTTAATATAAATTTGTGCACTGTCGTAATTTGCATTTTCATACATGTAATTGGCCAATCCTAGGTAACTTAAGGGGAAATTAGGATTTACTTTTATCAATTGATGGTATAATTCCTGCGCTTTTATTTCTTGTTCTTCGCCTTCATACAAATCGGCCAAAAGCATGTGTGCGTCTATATATTTGTTATCAGCTTGTATGGCTTTATTGCAAAGCAAAATAGCTTCGCTGTAATTTTGAAGGGTAAAGTTTTCTAAAGCTTGATTAAATAATTTATCAGCTTTTTTATTTAAAGTACCTGTAATGGGCTTTTCCTGCGCATTTACAATAAAAGTAAATAAAGAAAAAAAAATAATAAAACGGAATTTAAGCATGTGTGCAATATATTTAATAAATGTTGAATTTGATATGTTGGATTTTGAATTAATATTGTCAATATTAAATAGGGGATGATGATGATTATGAACGCAACTTGGTTAGTATAAAATTTTAAGATAATTATATTAATTAATACTGTTTAAATGAATTTTTATTTATAACAGTCCATTTTCAGCTTTTTGCTCTTGTTCATATACATGGTCAATTAATAAATTTGATTTATTATCAGCTGCTTCAGTGGCCAATACATCGCAACGTTCGTTGCCAGGATGGCCGGCATGTCCTTTAACCCAATGCATTTTTACTTGATGTTGTGCATATATTTTCAAAAAGTCGTTCCATAAATCGGCATTTTTTTTTCCTACAAATCCTTTTGCTTTCCATCCAAAAACCCATTTTTTTTCAATGGCATCGCACACATATTTACTATCCGTAAAAATATTTACTTGCATATTTGGATTTTTTAATTGCTGTAAAGCAACAATTACTGCCAATAATTCCATTCGGTTATTGGTAGTATATCGGTAACCCGCTGAAAGTTCTTTTTTAAATTTCCCGCTTGTTAAAACTATGCCATAACCTCCATTTCCTGGGTTTCCCCTTGCTGCGCCATCGGTATAAATATTTATAATCATTTGTTTAAAAGCGTAGAAATTGTTTCTTCATTTAACCTATAAGTAGTCCATTCGTTCATTGCGGTAGCACCTAAACTCTCGTAAAAATCAATAGCTGGTTTATTCCAATTTAGCACACTCCAATCTACCCTGCCACAGTTTCTTTGTTTTGCTAGCGCAATTACATGTAGCAATAATTTTTTGCCGTATCCTTTTCCACGGTGGCTTTCTAACACAAATAAATCTTCTAAATAAATGCCAGGTTTACTTACAAAAGTGCTAAAATTATGAAAGAACAATGCAAAACCTATGGGTTCTTTGTTTTCAAATGCAATGATGCATTCAGCATATGATGTATGTGAAAATAAATGTTCAATAATAGTTTCGGGAGTTGCTTGAACTTGATCTGAAAGTTTTTCGTATTCAGCAATGGCTTTTATTAAATCAACAATGGTTTGTGCATCGTTAATAGTTGCTGGTTTAATTTCAAAATTAGTTGTCATCTTTTTCCGCAATCTTGTATTTTAAATGATAGGTTTTATTTACTAAATTTTTAGTATTTCTAGCTATGTATGTATATTTAATTTTAACATCCCAAGTATTTTTATTTACTTTTTTTCCTACAATGCTTCCTTTTTGAATTACATAATTTCCCGCATCCATACAAAAACAGCTTTGGGAATATAATAAATGTGATTTTTTGAAATTATTAAGGTTGTATATAAATTTATTGCCTTTTGGCAAAACTTTAAAAAACAATCTTTCTACAAACTCGTCATCTGAAATCATTAAATATTCTTTGCTTCTAAACT
The DNA here is from genome assembly GCA_947453415.1 of Bacteroidota bacterium. Classification (GTDB taxonomy): domain Bacteria; phylum Bacteroidota; class Bacteroidia; order UKL13-3; family UKL13-3; genus JAAFJM01. The sequence continues at coordinate 4,917 of CANGGG010000060.1, forward strand.
CGTATTTAAAAACAAATTCTTTTCCATTTACCACTTCAAATTCTGGATTAATAGAGTCTGCTGTATTGAAAACAATCGTTTTATTCGGCATAAAAAACGCTTTTTTGCTTTCAGGATTAAATGCATTTTGAAGGCTATCGGGATTTTCTTGCGCTTTTGCAAAAAAGTTGAAAGAAAAAATGATAGCTATGGTGATAAAAAATTTCATGTTTTTAGTTTATTTTGGAGCAATAATAATCAATAGAATTATTGTTCAAACAATTTGATTTAAACATTGTATAAATATTACGAAGCTATTTTATGAGAAAAAAGGAAAGATTTGAGTATATCATTAATTATTTTAAAACTAATCAGCCAATTGCAGAAACAGAATTACATTACGAAAATCCGTTTCAGTTATTAATAGCTGTTATTCTTTCGGCTCAATGTACCGATAAAAGGATTAATTTGGTAACACCAGAATTATTCAAAGCATTTCCAAATCCTAAAAAATTGGCAGATGCTGAGTTCGATGATGTATTTTATTATATAAAATCGGTTAGTTACCCAAGTAATAAAAGCAAGCATTTAATTGGCATGGCTCAAATGTTGGTGAAAGATTTTAAAAATAAAATTCCTGAAAGCACCGAAGATTTGATGAAATTACCGGGAGTGGGTCGTAAAACAGCCAATGTGATTACATCGGTAATATTTAATCAACCAAGCATGGCAGTGGATACTCATGTGTTCAGAGTGAGTAATCGTTTGGGATTAACAACTTCAAAAACACCGCTTCAAACCGAAAATCAATTATTAGCATACATTCCTGAAGAATTTGTTGCCATTGCTCATCATTGGTTAATATTACATGGTAGATATACTTGCACGGCTCGTTCGCCAAAATGTAATATTTGTCCTTTAACTGACTATTGTAAATCATATTCAAAATTTAAAAAAGCAACATTGAAATAAATATTTTTGCCCAATATTTATATTATTTGCGCAAATAATATTAGTTTGCAAAAATTACAAAAAACAATAGATGAAAAAAATATTATTTATTATAATTACTTTATTTTCAGTTCAACAGCTATTTGCACAAAAGCAATTAGCAACTCATCAATTTATATTACCTGGTCATTCAAATGACCTAAATGCATTGACATTTTCTTTAAAATATAATTTATTGGCATCTGCAGGTTGGGATAAAGCTATTAATTTTTATAGCTGCGATACAACAATAAAGTTGGTTAAAACTATTCCAGATGCGCACAATGCACAAATCAATTCATTGAAATATAGTAAGCAAGGAAGTTTATTAGCCAGTGCATCTAACGATTTGGCAATAAACGTATATGACAGCACTTATAAAAAAATAAAAATGTTGGTGGCCTCAAGTGGACATGCAGCAAATATTAATGCATTAACATTTGATAACAGTGGGAAAGTTATTTTTAGTGGTGATGATGCTGGTAAAATTATTATTTGGAGTTTAGAAACTCAAAAAATAATAAGAACATTACAAAATGTAGTTCAAGTGAATGCTTTGGCTATGAGCAATGATCCAAGAACAGTTATTGTAGCCGGTCAAGAACCAACCATTAGAGTTATCAATGTGGCTAATAGTCAAACACAACGCTCATTTGTTGGACATACAGACGTGGTAAATGCCATAGAAGTTAGTCCAAATCAAAAGTACTTAATAAGTGGCAGTAACGATAAAAGTGCAAGAATTTGGGACATTAGAACGGGTAATGAACTAAAAAAATTGCCTGTTGATTGTTGGAAAGTTACTGCGGTAGCTTTCAGTTTTGATAGTAAATATTGTGCAACAGGATGTAACGATGGAAGTATAAAAATTTGGGAAGTGGAAACAGGAAATTTAATAGAGAACATTACGGCTCAAAATTTCAATACAAGAGATATTGTGTTTTTTAAGCGTTATAGTCAAATTGCGGCAGCACCCATGTTAAGAAATAGCAGCGATTATGGCGTAAGGGTTTTTCAAACAGAATTAGTTGATCCAATAACTGCAATTGAAAAAGTTAATTTAACAAAAACAAATATTGTTGTCAATAAATTTCAGAAAGAAATAGACAATGTGTTAAAAGAAAGAGCATTGACAAAACAAGACAGTATAAAATATCAAATTCAGCCATTAAAAGTTTTAGTGAAATCTAAAAATTTGAATAAAACACAGCTTGATTCTGTTAGAATATATAAAACACCCTCTGTAAAATAAATACATAATAATTTAGGTTATGCTTATCAATCTTTCTGAAAATAATTCAATCATTCAACATTATTTAACTCAAATAAGAGATAAAGAAATTCAAAAAGACACCCTTAGGTTTAGAAAAAATCTATTTCGCATAGCACAAATATTGGCATATGAAATCAGTAAGCAATTAAATTACGAAACTGTTCAAACTGAAACTCCATTAGCCACAGTTGAAACAAGTATTTTTCAAGAAAAACCTATAATTTGTAGTATTTTAAGAGCAGGATTGGTGATGCATGAAGGTTTTTTAGACTTTTACGACCAATCTGATTCTGCATTTGTTTCTGCATATAGAAAACACAGCTCACCAGGAGAATTTGAAATAGTGGTTGAATACATGGCTTCGCCAAGTTTAAAAGATAAAACCATTATATTAATAGACCCAATGCTTGCCACAGGCAGAAGTATGTATTTGGCTTATCAGGCATTATGTAAACATGGAAAGCCCAAAAAAGTATTCATTGCAAGTTTAATAGCAAGTGAGCAAGGATTAGTTTATGTACAACGGTTTATGCCTAATTCAAGCATATTTACCGCTGCAATTGACAAAGATTTGAACGAAAATAGCTACATAGTTCCAGGACTTGGAGATGCTGGTGACCTTGCATATGGCATAAAAATATAATTCAGCAACAAAAAAATTATTGATAATTATTTAATTAAAAAATATTTTTCAATATCATTTTATGTGAAAAATATTCAATAAAAACATAAAAATCAAAGGCTTACATTTTTTTAAAAGCAATATAATTTACCAAATAATTCATTAATTTAACGCAAAAAAGAGCATTTGTTTTATTAGAATGATATAAAATATTTATTTTTTTAATAAAAACTGCTTTATTTGCACCCACATCAAAAATTTAAACAATACAAAAATGTCAGAAATTAGAGGAAAAGTAAAAACCATCATCATGGATAAACTTGGTGTTGAAGAAGCTGAAATTACAGACGAAGCAAGTTTTACAAACGATTTAGGCGCAGATTCTTTAGATACTGTTGAGCTTATTATGGAATTTGAAAAAGAATTTAATATTGCTATTCCAGACGATCAAGCTGAAAAGATTGGTACAGTTGGACAAGCAGTTACGTACATTGAAGCGAATGTAAAATCGTAATTAGATTTAGTATTTTAAAATTTTACAAAATTAATCTCCAAAAAACTTATTTTACATGCCAAAACGCAGAGTAGTAATTACTGGCCTTGGAGCAATCACTCCAATTGGTAACAGTTTGCAGGAGTATTGGAACGGATTATCAAATGGAGTAAGTGGCAGCGCGCCAATTACTCAATTTGATACTTCCAAGTTCAAAACAAAATTTGCTTGCGAAGTAAAGAATTTTGATCCAAACCAGCATCTTGATAGAAAAGATGCTAGAAGAATGGATCGTTTTACCCAATTTGCTATGGTAACTTCTGATGAAGCTGTTTTAGACAGTGGAATTAATTTAGATGCCGTTAACAAAGATAGAGTAGGAGTAATTTGGGCATCGGGAATTGGTGGAATAAAAACTTTTTTAGACGAAGTTTCCTCTTTTGCAACAGGCGATGGTACACCCCGTTTTAGTCCGTTTTTTATACCCATGATGATTGCTGATATAGCCGCAGGTTTAATATCAATCAAATATGGTTTTAGAGGTCCCAATTTTGCAGTTGTTTCTGCTTGTGCATCAAGCTCCAATGCAATAGGCGATGCCTTTATGTACATTCAATCAAATAGAGCAGATATGATTCTTACTGGTGGTTCTGAAGCTGCCGTTAATGAAGCTGCAATGGGAGGTTTTAATTCCATGAAAGCATTATCTGAAAGAAATGAAAGTCCAGAAACAGCCTCACGTCCTTTTGATTTGGATAGAGATGGTTTTGTTTTGGGCGAAGGTGCTGGTGCTTTGATGTTAGAAGAATTAGAACATGCAAAAGCACGTGGTGCAAAAATTTATGGCGAAATTGTTGGCTATGGCGCAACAGCAGATGCCTATCACATGACTGCTCCTCATCCTGATGGTATTGGTGCTTCCAATGTTATGAAAGCAGCTTTATTAGACGCAGAAATGAATCCAAATGAGGTTGATTACGTAAACGTTCATGGTACTTCAACTCCACTTGGTGACCCTCAAGAAATAAAAGCAATTCAAAACGTTTTTGGTGAACATGCGTTCAATATCAATATTAGCTCTACAAAGTCAATGACTGGTCATTTGCTTGGTGGTGCTGGCGCAATTGAAGCCATTGCGGGTTTGTTTGCTATCAATAAAGGAATAATTCCTCCTACTATCAATCATTTTACTGATGATCCTGCTTTTGACAAAAAGTTAAATTTAACTTTTAACAAAGCACAACACAGAGATGTAAAAGTGGTTTTAAGTAACACTTTTGGTTTTGGTGGCCATAATGCTTCCATTATTCTAAAGAAATTTGAGGAGTAAAATTGATTACCTTTTTCCCTTTTCTAAAATATTATTTTTCATCTAATCGTGATTTATTTGTTAGAATAAAGCAGATTACTGGACTAACACCTTATAATTTAAGTTGTTACCAACAATCATTGCGTCATCATTCTACTGCAAACAAAATTCATAATAGCGGAAGTAAAGATAGCAATGAGCGTTTAGAATATTTGGGCGATGCAGTGCTTAACTCTGTTGTGGCTGAATATTTATTTAAAAAATATCCTTATAAAGACGAAGGTTTTTTAACTGAACTACGTTCAAAAATTGTAAGTAGGGTAAGTTTAAATGATTTAGCTTTAAAAATTGGTTTAAGCAAACTTGTTGCATACGATAAAAAAAGTATGCAAAATATTAACCTTCGAAACAGCATTTTTGGGAATGCTTTAGAAGCTTTTATTGGAGCCATTTTTTTAGACCAGGGATACAAAAAATCAAAATATTTTATCATTGAAAAACTAATTCGTTACCATATTGACGTAGATAAATTACAGCAAACTGAAAAGAATTTTAAAGGTCGTTTAATTGAGTTTACTCAAAAAGCAGGAATGAATCTTGACTTTAACGTAACTGAATTAGCACATGGCAAACAAAAAATTTATAAGTTAACGGTTATTATTGACGATAAAGTTTTTGGCGAAGCGGAACATACTAATAAAAAGCAAGCTGAACAACAAGCCTCAGAAAAAGCCTTATTATATTTAAAAACCAATCCTCAAAATTCAGTTATTGAAAAAGAAGTTTTAATTGAAACTCCTATTGTAATTGATCATCAAAATACTGATTCCATAGAGCCTATGGAGGATCAACCAGAAATGATGGATGAAAATTCATTGGAAGATACTTTACATGAAGTGCCTGAAATTATTAATGAATCTGAAATTGTTATGGAAATAATTTCTTCAGAATCGATTGAAGAAGTATTAGAAATGAATGAAGTACAAAAAAATATTATGGATGAAAATCCAAATGAAGAACCATTAGGTATAAAAACTGAAACTGTTTCGGAACAGAAAAATCAGATTTTATAAATTTAAACATTGAAATACATTTAAAAAAACAAATTATGGTAGAAAGTTTCGCATTTTTCCTAGATTTTATAAAATATTTATTACCTGCATTGGTCATATTTTTAGTAGTTTATTACCAGCAAAAAGCTTTTTTTGACGATAAATATCAAAAAAGAATGATTGATTTAAGAAGAGAGCAAGACAAAACTATTTTGCCCTTGAAATTACAAGCTTATGAACGATTGATATTGTTTATTGAACGTATCAGTCCGGAAAGCTTAGTGATGCGCATTCATCAACCAGGAATCAGTGCTTCGCAATTAAAAATTGAATTGATAGCAAGTATCAATCAAGAGTTTGCTCATAATATTTCACAACAACTTTATGTATCGAGCCAATGTTGGCAAATGATTAGAATAGTAAAAGAAGAAATGATTAATTTAATCAATACTTCTTATGCTAATTTAGGTCCAAATTGTGTGGGAATTGATTTGAGTAAAGCAATTTTTGAGGAAATAATGAAAATGGAAGAGACACCCACTCATAAAGCTTTAGATTTTGTTAAAAAAGAATTTGATTTAATTTTTTAGCATTTTTTATAAGTTAAATGTAATATTTCAATTACATTGAATATCAGTTGAATTCATTTCAAGTTTTGTAGTAGTTAACAATTTTATGACATTTCAATACTTAAATGAGTATCATTGCAGTTCGTTTTTTTTACAGCAATAAATTATGAAAGCTTTAATAGCAACTAACTTTTTTTTTCCTAAGCAAAAAAACTTTTACAGAGGTAAAGTTCGCGATGTTTATAATATAAATGATGATGTTTTAGTAATGATTGCCACCGATAGAATTTCGGCTTTTGATGTGGTAATGACTAAGGCAATTCCTTATAAAGGGCAGGTGTTAAACCAAACTGCGGCATTCTTTTTTGAACTAACCAAAAACATTGTTCCAAACTGGATTATTTCATCGCCACATACCAACGTAACTATTGGTCATAGATGTAAGCCATACCAAGTTGAAATAGTAATAAGAGGATACCTAACTGGCCATGCATGGCGTGAATACAAAAGCGGTAAGCGCATGATTTGTGGTGTGGCAATGCCTGATGGAATGCTTGAAAACGATAAATTTCCAACTCCAATTATTACCCCTACCATTAAAGCAGTAAGTGGTCACGATACAGATATAAGTAAAGAAGAAATTATAGCTCAAGGTTTAGTAAGTAAAACTGATTTTGAACAAATTGAAAAACATACTAGAGACTTATATGCTTTTGGAACCGAATTTGCTTTAAAACAAGGCTTAATTTTGGTAGATACTAAATATGAATTCGGAAATAAAAATGGTATCATCATGTTAATGGATGAGGTTCATACTCCTGATTCATCACGTTATTTTTATTCAGACACTTATGCTGAAATTCAAGCAAAAGACCAACAACAACGTCAACTTTCAAAAGAATTTGTTCGACAATGGTTAATTAGCCAAGGTTTTCAAGGACAAGAAGGAGCAAGCGCACCTACTTTTCCAGATGATTTAATTGAAAACATTACCAATCGTTATGTAGAGTTATACGAAAATATTACTGGAAATGCTTTTGTTAAAAATGGCTACGAAAACTTTGAAGATAAAATGGAAAAGGTAATTTTAGTTGAATTAGAAAAAATTGCTAATAAAGCTGCCAAATAATTATGTATTATAATACAGAGCACTTACAGTTACTTAAAAGTGCTGAGGGTAAAACACTTGAAAAGGTAGTTTACCATTTTTGGGTAAATAAAGCCAATCCACAGGATATATTTAGTTTTGTGGAATACATTGAACTTTTTTTTACCAATAATACCAAACTAATTTTACAAAAAGCAGAAGAAATCAGTGAAATGATATTGCCTTTGGCAACGTTAGACATTGCTTTATTGAATCATCAATTGCAAGTAGAATTCAATGGCAGTTTACAATATCAAACCCGTGATGCTAGTAAAACAGATGCTTGGAAACACTTAATAAACCATGTAATTGATGATGTATTAATTGAAGAAGATGAAGGTTTATTTATTGCTGAGGCAATTATCATTGGTTCTCACACGCATCAAACAATTATTAGATTAGAAAACGATGGCTTAGAAGCCGAAGAATATATATTAGATTAATACTTTTAGTTATTAAAGACCAGCTTAATAAATAAAACTATTTTAAGGGTTTAAAAAATAACTCAAGGCCAATTCATAACTTTTTAAGCCAAAGCCACTGATTGAACCTATACAGTTTTTGGCTAAAAAAGAAACATGTCTGTATTCTTCTCTAGCAAAAATATTTGAAATATGAACTTCAATTGTTTTGATATCAATTCCAGCAATGGCATCGGCAATGGCAACGGAAGTATGTGTATAACCCCCGGCATTTATGATAATTCCGTCATATTTCCCCCCTTTTTCAAAGGCTATTTCATGTATTTTATTGATAATTTCACCTTCTACGTTACTCTGAAAGTATTCAAGTTTAACTAAATGATTATAAGTATTTTCAAGTACTTTGAAATAGGATTCAAAGCTATCATTGCCGTATATATTGGTTTCACGAGTGCCCAATAAATTTAAATTTGGTCCATTGATGATAATAACTCTCAAAGTTTTAGTTTATTTAATAGAAAAAATAGTTATTTTTGCCGCAACAATATAAATAAAATTACATTTATGAAAAGAATTTTTACAATTATAATTTCAGTTTTAGTACTTTCAAATTTTGTGGAGGCACAAAATTTCACTTTAGTGCCTAAATCAAGTAAAATACAAGGTGCAAGTACAAAAAACGTAATTGAAATAAATGTGAATTTCACTAATAATAGTTCTGATATTGCAGATACAATTTTTAATTACGAAGTGATTGAAGTTTCTATTCCATCTGCTTGGGTTTTGGCTATTTGCGATCCCTTTACCTGTTTGGAGGGTAGTGGCGTTGTAGGATTTAAAAGTAGTTTTAAAATGAAGAATGTTACAGGAAGCAACAGCGGAAATTTTAGAATAGATTTTACACCTAATGGAACTCCTGGAAATGGTTCAACTAAAATAGTTGTTAAAAGTGCTAAAACTGCATACACTGACACAATTACTGTTGAAGGCAAGGTTTGGGGCGTTGCTGTTAAAGAAGTTAAACAAAACAAAGAATTTAGTTTTTACCCAAATCCTGCTAAAGATGAATTGTTTTTAAAGTATTTTTCAAAAGAATCATTTCAAGTAGAAATTTATAATATTTTAGGAAGTAAAGTAAAAACATTTATTTTAAGTGGTGGACAAGCAAACGTAAATATTGAGGAATTGTCGAATGGTATTTATTTTTTACGTTTTAAAGACGATGAAAAAGTAATATCTAAAACATTTACTAAAAACTAATTTTTTATATTTAGTTATTAATTTAAAACTAAGCTTTTTGAAGCTTAGTTTTTTTTTGCTTTAAAATGAAATAAGTAATTCAAAAGTTTTTTCAAAAAACTAAATAATATTGCAAAAATAATATGAATCTTATACATAAATGGCTGTATTATTGTAGTCATTTTATTTGTAAATTTTCTCCATGAAATTATTATTATTCTACTTAAAAAAGTATAAAAAACTTGTTGTTATATCTATTCTTTTTGCATTAATCAACCAAGGATTTTCATTGTTAGACCCAATTATATTTGGTAAATTAATTGGAAATTATGCTGCCAATCCTTTAAAATATACTTTTGATGAATTTCTTAAAGGGGCTGGTTTTTTAATTCTTGCATCTATCAGTGTGGCAATGGTAAGTAGAATTGCAAAAGCATTTCAAGATTATTTTGTAAGCTTAGTGATTCAAAGTTTAGGTGCCGATATGTATACAGATGGTTTAAAACATACTTTACAAATATCGTTTAGCGAGTTTGAAGACCAACGCAGTGGAGAAACTTTAAACATTTTACAAAAAGTAAGAACCGATACTGAAAAGTTCATTACCATTTTTATCAATGTATTATTTTTCTCGGTGGTAGGAATAGTTTTCGTCATTATATATGCCATTCAAGTCAATTCATTTTTAATTATTATTTACTTAGTTTCAAGTTTAATATTAGCTACAATTACCAATTATTTATCCAAACAAATTAAGAAAGTTCAAACTAAAATAGTAGCAGAAACCAAGCAATTGGCTGGAACTACCACAGAAAGTTTGCGAAATATAGAATTAGTAAAAAGTTTAGGTTTAACCAATCAAGAAACAAAACGATTACATGTTTCTACTAAAAAAATATTACAACTAGAACTTAAAAAAGTACGAAGCATTAGAAGTATTTCATTTGTTCAAGGAACATTTGTAAATACATTGCGCCAAGCAATCATGTTTTTTTTAATGTACTTAGTTTTTAAAGGCGAATTAGTAGTTGCTCAAATTATCACTTTACAATTCTTTTCATTCTTTATTTTTAATCCTTTGCAAGAGATGGGAAATGTAATATTGAGTTACCGTGAAGCAGAAGCATCGTTAATTAATTTTCAAAAAATACTGGCATCGCCAATAGAAGTAAAGCCAATCAATCCAAAGCCTTTGAATGCTATTAATACCATGCGTTTTGAAAACGTAGTTTTTCAACATAAAACTGCTTCTTTTAAAGCATTAAATAATATTTCATTTACGGTAAATAAAGGTGAAACCATTGCGTTTGTTGGCCCAAGTGGAAGTGGTAAAAGCACTTTGGTTAAATTATTAGTTGGACTTTATACTCCCTTGGAAGGAAACGTAGTTTATAATAATATAAACTATAATGAAATTGATATAGATGAACTTAGAAGTCAATTAGGATTTGTAACACAAGATACGCAGTTATTTAGTGGAACTATTAAAGAAAATTTATTGTTTGTAAAACCCAATGCTACCAATATTCAAATAAATGAAGCCTTAGAAATGGCCAGTTGTAATAATTTATTGGCCAGAAGTGAAAAAGGAATAGAAACAGTTATTGGTGAAGGTGGAATGAAATTAAGCGGAGGCGAAAAACAACGTTTGTCTATTGCTCGTTCATTATTGCGCAAGCCTAATTTATTGGTGTTTGACGAAGCAACATCAGCATTAGATTCTATTACTGAGGAAGAAATAACCAATACCATTCAAAATATTGGCAGTAAAAAAGAACAAATAACGGTGTTAATTGCACATCGATTGTCAACTATTATGCATGCAGATAAAATATTTGTTTTGGAAAAAGGTGAAATTATTGAAACCGGAAAACACGAAGAATTAGTTCAAGAAAAAGGTTTGTATTTTGCTATGTGGCGTCAACAAATTGGTGAAAGGAAATAGTTGTCAGTTGATGGTTGTCAGTTGATGGTAGTCAGTTGATGGTATTTGTAGAAATCAGTATTTTTAATTAATTAAAACTATAAAACTTTACATTAAAACTAATACACTTAAACACATAAACACATAAATACTTAAATACATAAACACTTAATAACACTAATATGAATAACACTGTTAGAGAACTAGAGCCAAAGGAACTTTGGAACAATTTTGCTGATTTAAACGCAGTACCTCGTCCCTCAAAAAAAGAAGAAAGAGTGATTGAGTTTATGATGAATTTTGGTAAAAACTTAGGTTTTGAATCCTTTAAGGATGAAACTGGAAATGTGATAATAAAAAAGCCTGCAACTGCTGGTTTTGAAAATAAAAAGGTGGTTGCTTTGCAAAGTCATTTAGACATGGTTCATCAAAAGAATGGTGATACTAATTTTGATTTTGATGTGCAAGGAATTGACATGTTTGTAGATGGCGATTGGGTAAAAGCAAAAGGTACAACTTTAGGTGCTGATAATGGAATTGGCGTAGCTTCTATTATGACTATTTTAGCTTCTAAAACCATTCCTCATCCAGCTATTGAAGCATTGTTCACCATTGATGAGGAAACAGGTATGACTGGTGCTTTGGGTTTAAAAGGTGGTTTGTTAAATGCTGAAATCATGTTGAACTTGGATACTGAAGACGATAATGAATTAACCATTGGCTGTGCGGGTGGAGTAGATGTAACAGCAACTGGAAATTATACTGAAATAGAAATTGATGCAAATAACATTTCAAAACGAATTACTGTTAAAGGTTTAACAGGCGGACATTCAGGAATGGATATTTTTAAAGGCAGGGCAAATGCCAATAAATTAATGAACAGAATTTTATTGCAAGCTGCAACAGAATTTGGTTTATTAATAAATACCATTGACGGTGGAAGTTTAAGAAATGCCATTCCGCGTGAGTCGTTTGCGTTAGTGGTATTGCCAAAAGGCAATGAAAGTAATTTTGAAAATTTTATAAAAAATCAAGAGCAAATTCTTAAATCCGAGTATCAATCTACTGATCCAAATTTAGTCATTATATTGGAAGAAAATGAATTGCCAACTGTTGTATTTGAAAAACAATTCCAAGATAAATTATTGAGATGTATATATAGTAGCGCAAATGGAATTTATAGAATGAGTCCTGAAATTGCTGGATTGGTTCAAACTTCCAATAATTTAGCTAGGGTATTGGTAAAACAAGGAATATACAGCATTCAGTGTTTAACACGTAGCTCCGTTGATTCAGAGAAAATGGACTTAGCAAATGGTTTAAAAGCTTGTTTTGAATTAATGGATGCGAAAGTATCTTTTAGCGGTTCATACCCGGGATGGGCGCCAAAACCTGATGCTGCTATAGTAAAACTAATGAGTAATTTATACCAAGAACGTTACCATGAAAATGCATTAGTGAGTGCATGTCATGCTGGATTAGAATGCGGTATATTAGGAACTAATTATCCAAATATTGAAATGATATCATTTGGGCCAAATATTCGTGGAGCGCACTCGCCCGATGAGTGTGTGCAAATAAGTTCAGTTCAAAAATATTGGGCTTATTTATTAGAAACATTGTTACGCATTCCTAGTAAAAACTAATTTTGATAAATGGATTTTGTATGATTAAATGATCATATATTTTCTTTTGTAGTTTTAATTGGTTTTATTGTAAACCAATTAAAACTATAAATTATGAAAACTAAAACTCTTTTTGCAATTGCATTTGTAACAATTATTTTCTCATGTGGAAATGAAAAAAGTATCATAACTGAGGAATTCAAAACATTTAAAACATATACTGATTCGTTATTAGATGCTAATAATGAATATTTAAAAGGAATAGATACTGAATTTGTAGAATTTCCATCTCAGAACAATCCTGAAGTTGTTTTGCTAGATACTGTTATTGTTAAACATTCCAATTTATTTGATACTTCGCAATACAATTATACAGTTAATGTAATTCCAACACTTAATAAATATAATGCTTTGGAGCTACATTTTGACTCTGCTATGAATAAAATGGATGCAAAAACATTGGAATTATTTAAGTCTATTAAACAAAAAATGAACGATATTAAACAACCCATTAAATAATTGATGAAAACAAAAACCCTTTTAGCAATTTTATTTTTAACAATTTTTTTCTCATGTGAATCAGAGCAAGATAAAATTAAAGCAGAGGTAAATTCTTTTAAAGTATTTACTGATTCATTATTGGCAGTAAATAAAAATTATGTTGAGGTGCTTTATGGTGATACAATCATTTTAGGTGATTTGAAAAGTGATGAACTTCAAGGATTGGATTTAAAGGATACTGCTATTCAATTGCATTCAAATATATTTGATACTTTTACTGATTTTACCAGAACTAAAATGGCTGAAACCCTTGCCAAGTATAATAGTTTGGAACTTAAATTAGATACTTCAAAATATAAAATGGATGAAAAAACATTGAAGTTGTTTGAAACAATTAAATACAATATCAATGTTATCAAACAACCTGTAAAATAGCTTTTAAATTAAATAGCAGTTGCTTTTAAATTGATATTACACGTTTTAAATGCTAATGGGTTGATGGCATTATTCAGCCAATCATTTTCATTTTGTGGAGTTAATATAACAGGCATTCTCTTTTTTGTATTATGTATTTCGGCCATTAGCGGATTAGCTTCTGTAGTTATCATAGAATAAGTTTGTAATAATTCACCTGTATTTTTGTTTGTCCATTCGCTGTAAATACCAGCAAAAGCAAAAGGCTCATCATTGGGCAACGAAATTAAATATTGTTGCTTTTCCTTGCCTTTTTCATCCAACCATTTCCACTCATAAAATCCATCGGCTAAAATTATGCACCTGTTTTTTACATTGTTTTTAAATGATGGCAATTCTGATACGGTTTCAATTCTAGCGTTTAAAGTGCTTGCCCTAAAACTTTCATCTTTTGCCCAAGATGGAATTAACCCCC
>CANGGG010000061.1 GCA_947453415.1 Bacteroidota bacterium
AAAAAAAATATTAAAACCAATTGCCAATAAGATAAATAAAATTATATTTGCCCCCAATAAAAATAACCTCATCATGTTTACAAGACTAAAAAGAAAAGACAGAAGAAATAAAACTAGTTCACATTTACGCGTACAACGCATAAAGTTGAACACTCAATTAGTAAAAGTAAAATCGCCAAATACTGAGCGTACTGTTATTATTGAAGGATAGTATTTTACTTAAAAATATTTAAAAAAGCCAAAATTTAATAAATTTTGGCTTTTTTTGTTTTCAAATGAACATTCAGAACATCCATCCATCTTGGCAAAAGCTTTTAAATTCGGAATTTGAAAAACCTTATTTTAAAAGAATAGCAAATACGCTGCTAAGTGACACGGAAAATGGTAAAATTATTTATCCAAATGAAAACCAAATTTTTGAAGCATTTAATTTAACTCCATTTCATGAAATTAAAGTGGTAATTCTTGGCCAAGATCCATATCATGGCAAAGGAGAAGCCAATGGCTTATGTTTTTCGGTAAATGAAGGTGTGAAAATTCCACCGAGTTTAAGAAATATTTTTAAAGAGCTTTCAACAGATATTACAGGATTTGAAAAACCTATTCATGGTAATTTACAAAATTGGGCCAAACAAGGAGTATTACTAATAAATACAAGCCTTACCGTAATAAAAGATCAAGCAAATTCACACAGTAAAATTGGCTGGCAACAATTTACCAATAAAATTATTGAAAGTATTTCAAACCAAAATGAGAAAATTGTATTTATTCTTTGGGGCAAAAATGCGCATGATAAAATGGAATTTATAAATCCAAATAAACATTATATTATAAAAACTGTTCATCCTTCTCCCCTATCTGCTTCACGAGGATTTTTTGGTAGCAAACCATTTTCTAAAACCAATGAGTATTTATTAGCAAATAATAAAACTCCAATTAATTGGAATTTATAGAAGTGTTTATTCTGTATGTAAAATTCTAATTATATTTAAAGGGAACAATTAATTGAAATTCTGGAATTTCAACATCAAATTCTTTTCCATCAAATTGGCGTTGCATGGTATAAAATCCACTCATTTTACCAAATTCACTGTGTAAAGCACAACCAGAAATATACGTGTATTTTTCGTTTGGTTCTAAAATGGGTTGTTGACCAACAACTCCTTCCCCATTCACTTCACTAAATCCTGAAAATGAATCTACAATATCCCAATGCCTGCTAATTAATTTTAAAGTGTATTCACCTTTGTTTTCAATGGTTACACGATAAGCAAACATGTGATTGCCGTCTGTATTATTCACCTTATCATTTTGATAAAATGTTTCTACAGTTATTTTTACATCATTTGAAATGGCTACTGGCATATATGTTTTACAATGGTAACGTTATTTTACAATTATTGTTTAATAAATATTTTCAGTTTTAGTTATGGCAAGGCATTATATTGCTGCATGCAATAATCTATTTCTTGTTGAGATTTGCCCAAAGCCCTATATTGATTAGCTAAATCGCCCCATGCTTGTTTAAATTTAGGATTCATGCCTAAGCAATATTCAAAATTACTAATTGCTTTAGTCGTATTTTTTACAGCCTCATACGATTTTCCTAAATAATAAAATACCTCAGGCGATTGACCATTAAATTTCAATGCTGTTTCTAATCTATCAATGGCTCCATCGTAATTATTCATGTTCAAATAAGCCATTGCAGCATAGTAATAAGCTTCCGTAATATTTTCTTTTAACTTGGTTGCTTTTGCGCATGCATCAATACATTTTTGATATTCTTTTTGGTTAAAATACATCAAACCTTTATTGGTATATGCTGAATAATTTTCAGGATATAAAACCAATGATTGGTCAAAAGCTTTATCGGCTTCGGCAAACCTACCACCAAGCATCAATGCAAATCCGTACATTCTAAAAGCTTCTTCACTTTTATTATCCCACTGCACCGCTTTACTAAAATAATAAATAGCAGAATCAATTTGTTTGGCGTCAACAGCACGGTAACCCAAAGGCATATAAAACACTTCACGTTTTACAACTGCAGCCACTGGAACTCCATCCACATCCACAGTATAAACAGTTCCTTTTGGCGGATAACCACCGTTATTCATTTGTGTTTTTGAATAAGTACGAGAAGTTAACACTTGGTAATCCCAAAATTGTTTTTCTTCTTCGTAATCTCTCATCCAAACAGTAGAAATACTGTCGTTAATTTTGCTTGCATAATAACTTACACATAATGGTTCGTTATTAGTTCCAATTACCAATTTTTTACCTTTAGGTTCGTTGTTTGCAATCCACTCAGCAGCCTGGCGCGCGCTGTTGGCATAATAATCTAATTCATAATTGCCATATGCACCTTTTGTACCACCTATTAATTCATTGAAATAAACGGTTTCATTTGGATGATTTTTGATACTCCATAATGTAGTTTTTACAGCCAAACCAAGCATCACAAGAGCTAAAATATATCCAATGAATTTGGGTTTTACATAAGTAAAAATATAATCATAACCTAAAGCAATTAATGCTACTAAAGGCGGATAAATGAATAAATAATGTCGCCAGCCGTTATAATAAGTAATGTTTTTAAACTCAGCATAAACCAAGGGGAAAAGGAAAGTAAACAATACCAAAAGCATTGGAAGTGCATTTTTTTTCTTTGAATAAAAATAAGCTGTAACAGCAAATAATGCAGCACCAAGTAAAGCAAATAATGGCAATGTAATTCCCATAAATTTACCTACATAATACCAAGGCATGTAAATCATGTAGGTTTTTACACCTTCCCAAATTTCTAAATTATAAGCATAAAACGCATTACTTGAGTTACGTGCTAATGCTTCTAAAGGACCGTCAATTGGGCGGAAACGACCATAAGGCCAAAGTGATAATCCTAATAAATATCCAATAACAAATGCCAATCCTATAACTTTTACATAAGGGAAAATTAATTTTAAAGCTTCACTCAAACTGGTTTTTCTGGCTACAATTAACCAAGTAATTCCCATGAATAATCCCAAATATGCTACTAATAATACCCCAACTATACGCGATCCAATGGCAATTCCTAAACCCAATGCAAATAATAAAATGGCATTGAATTTTACTTTGGGCAATTGTTTTAAAATTTTTATGATTCCAAATATTCCTAGTGAAAATCCTGCAGCAAGCGGAATATCAGTTGGATTATTCATGCTGTGCGCAAAGAAAGTGGGTGTTAAAAAAATAACCCAAAAAGCAATAATTCCTGTACGCCATGAAAGTAATTCTTTAGCTATTAATGCTGCAAATAACATGGCAATAAAACCATAAATTGCATTTAACAAATGCCTAGTTCCATATTCGCCCCAACTTGGTTCGTAGTTTTTATTGATATAGGAAGCTATTACATTGATATGTTCACCATAAAATGGATAATCTCGGTGCGATGTAAAACAAGTGGTATCTCTTGCGCCACTTTCACTTTCAAAATATTTTAACATATCATAACCATATTGATTATGTAATTTACTATCCCAAGTTAAGCCAAAGTCAAAACTTTTGCTCATCATAAAATAGCCAATAAAAAATGTACTTAGCAAAAAGAATAAACGATAAATGCCACTGTTTCCATTTCCTAATTGTAAATTCTTGTTTTTTATTTCAGCAATTGGATTAACTAAAAACCAATTGAATACATAACTAAAATATTTAAGTGGTGAAAGCAAAACATCGGCCCAAGAAGTAGCAATTACTTTATCGTTTGAGCTTATAATTGCATCGGCAATAGTTATTTGATTTAATTCTAATTGAAGAACAATATGATTAACATTTCCTGCTAAAATATGGTTGATTTCAATGGCTTGATGAAGAGCTGCTGTTCCAGCAATTAATTGACCAAAACCAGCATCTGTTTGATGTGTTGGTGTAAAAAATCGTTGCGAAGCATTGCTTAATCTATCTGTAATTGAAAGTTTTTTAGTATCTGTTTTTCTGGCAGCTACAAAAATTACTTCTCCTAGTAAATTCTTTTTATTGTTGTTTATCCAACTATAAGTTGAATTCAAATTGAATAAATTAATACCATCACAAATTACAATATTAGCACCTTCAGCCAATTGCAAAGCAGCCAATAAATAATGATTGGTTAAGCTTACAAACTTTAACTTAGCTTTGGTAACTAACTCTTGATTTTTATTTGAAATGGCTTTTTCATCGGCTTCATTACAAATAATAATTGCTTCATAATCAGTTTTTGATTTTGAAATACTTTGCAAAATTTGATTACATGCAGCTTCGTATTTTGATTGGTAAATCAATACAATACTGATGCGCGAATCGGTATATTTTTTATCCAACATCATTGAATCTTTTATTTTGATTATTTCTTTTTTAACACTGCAATAAAGTGCAAATCTCTTCCAAAAATTAAATTAAACGGAAAAGGATAAATGGGAACGCTGTTATTCAAACTAACTATTTCAAATCCTAATTCATTAAAGGTAGTTTTCCAAAAATCAAGGTTTTTAAAATTGTAAATTACCTTCACACCATGAGGTGCATTTCCTATCCAATCCATGAAACGTAAAATACCAAAATCAAGTGCATTGTTATAATGATGATCTTTTAAAATAATATACTGACCGCTTACTCTGGCAGCTTCTGCCAATAATTCTTTGATATTGGTGGTGTGATGCAATACATCTACAAACATGGTTGCATCATATTCATTTTCTGCAAATGGAATGGTTTTACCATCAAACATTTTAAAAGGAATAGCACATGTTTCGCGTGCAAAAACATCAATTCCTTCAATGCTTACATTTTTTTTATTTTCTAAAATCATTTTAGAAATAGTTCCATCACCACAGCCAATATCTAAAATACGAATATCGTTTGGTAATTGTTGAGCAATTTGAGTTGACAATACGTTTATTCTTCTAAGAAAAACATATTTATGGTGTAAATTTTTAAGTAAGCCTAACATCTGTGAGTTTTAATTTTTTTTTTGACAATAATACAATGTTATTGACAAAATTTGATTATTTTTTGAAATATTTCTATAAATTAAGTATAACTATTTATTTATTATTTTTAAAAAAAAGCCTCTCCAGTTGGAGAGACTTTAAAATTAATGTATCACACTCATGCTCTTGGTTTGACTTACTGTGCCATCTACAATTATGGAATAATAATAAATTCCATTGCTTAGTGCGCCTCCATCTACTTGTATTTTGTCAATTGGTTTATTTAGTTTTTGGGTAAATAATGTTTGACCTAATACATTGGTAATTCTTAGTTCAGCATTGGTATAGTTTTGCCAAATTTCGTAATCTATAATGGTGGAGTTATTGAAAGGGTTTGGATAGTTACTTAGTTGAATATTGTTCGTTGTCAGTTGATATGCTTTTGATGTAGCTTGTTTTGAAACTGGTTCATTGGTTTGTTTTGTTTCATAAAAAGCTGTTTGCTTTTTGGTGTATAGTGTTCCACCTAAATGCAATGAATCAATTCTTACTGTATCACAATAGGTGAATGTGCTACATAAATTACTTGCTACTAAACAAACCACATAATTACTATCAAATGCAGGGAATGTATGGATAGGATGTGTTTCAAAACTATGTGCACTTCCATCGCCAAAGTTCCATTCATAATGTGTTGCTGTGCTTACAGGCTCTGTATAGTTCATTAAGTAAACTGTGCTATCAAACTGCATGGCAGGGGCAAATAATGGAGTAAGTAAGGTATCTACTAAAATAGTTATTTCATCTATTTCGGCTACACTTTGTGTAATTACTGAAAGTAAGTATTTTGAACTTTTTGCAGGTGCATCTACCGCTACAAAGTAATTATCCCAATTGGCTAATATACTAGTATCGCCATCTGTAATTCGGCTCCAACTAGTAGTTATTTCATTTGAATGTAAGTTCACATAATCGTTATACTGGGTAAACAAATTATCAATGCAAGGGTCTATATTTCCCCAATTATCCAAACTATCCAAATGGTCTTTTAAAGGAGTATCGCTAGTTATGTAATTATTGAAATCATCTAAAGCTGGTAAATTAGGGTCAGTAAATAAGGTTAAGTTTTTATAGTATGTTTTAAACCAACTCTTTTTAAAGAACAATTCTTTATACATGGTACTGGTAAACATTTGGAACAAATTAACTGGACAAGGTGTAGTAGCATTTTCAAAATTTTGGTCGTGCATAAAGTGAGTAAAATACCTAAAATAATTAGCCAAATTTCCTGTGTTGTACATATTATAATAAAACATAAATCTTGTATTGTCGTAATAATACAACATGCCTAAAAACAAACTCATATCGTAAGGAAAACCAATTAATGTTTCGGTGCTGTGGGTACTGTCAAAACATAAGGTATCAGCATAACCCGCGTTGGCATAACGGTTGTATTTTATATGTGCGGTGTCGGTACTTGTACAACTTCCTTGTTTGGCTATTAACACATATGTTACACTGTCTAATGGTGTGCAAATTGGGGTTAAACTTGTGGTAGAATCAAGCCAATATATAGGTTCCCAGTGGAAACTATCGGCTAAAGTAATATAACCTTTAAACTTAACAGAAGTTGCTCCGCTTACTATTTGTGCAAAAGCTGTTGGTCGTTCTAAAGTTATACTTACACCTAAAGGAATGGTAATACTATCGTAAACTGAAGTTGTGCCACATGGATTACTAATGGTTAGCGATACTAAATAGGTTCGGCCTCCTTTAAAAAAGTAATCGCCAAATCCAATAGTACTAGGTAATAAACCATAATAACTTTGGGTGTATGTTTTTGCTAAAATACCTTTGCTTAATATAATGCTATTTGTATCGGGTTTTTCCGTTATTTCTATGGCATAAGTTACAGGTGTGGGATGATGGTCGACCAGATTAGCCGTAAATGTTCCTACTCCTTCACAGGCTGTGTCTGGAATAGCTATTTCTACATCGGGAGCAGTAGCAGCATAAATATAAGCAGTGGTATCATCAAATAATTCGCAATCGTTCCATACCGAAATAGTTACTCGGTGTAAGGTGCCAGGATTAAAATAATATGTCCAATCTTCGGGTGCATTTCGTGGCTCTTTACATACTGGGTCTGGTAAAATAGAATCTTGAACAATGGTATCCATAATACAGGTGTCTTGCCAAGTAAAACCACCAAGTGGGCTGCTTACTGCAATACTATCCATTCTACAAACTTTTATTTGGTATCGTGCATCGTTTACTATTCTATTTAATTTTATATGTAAAGGTTCACCGGGACATAAAGTATCGTTTTTTGCTTGAAATACAGCCATTGGTTTTCCAAAACTAGTATAACCCCACTCTTTGTTTTGTATAGGGCAAGTGGTATCTAACCCACAAATTGGATAAGTAAAAAATGGTAAAGAAGTATCGGGCAAAATACTATCGGTTTGAAGGATAGATTTGATAACATAATGCACTCCTTCATAAACTTTATCGAGCCCAGCTTTAGTAGGAATTAAAAATAAATTCCTATCTACTGTATCTCCCGCAGTTCGTCTGTATTCTATGTGTGCATCTGGTTCTATGTGAATATATGCACCTGGTTCAGCTACTATTTCGCCCCAACCACTGTTGCAAGTTCCGCTATCGCCTATTTGTAAAAATGCACCTGCTTTTACTATTAAACTTCCGTTTCGCTTTACATAAATAGCACCTCCATTTTTTACATAGGTATAACTGCCAGCACTTAATACCAAAGCACTTCCTGAAGTAATGGTTATGGAACTATTATCGCTGTATGCTGCCACCATAGAATCAATTCCTTTGCAAGAGTTACGCTCATAAGCTTTGGTTTGACAAGGACCTTCAATTATGATGGAGTCTAGAGAATTAACATATACACCTGAACAAAAATCAAGTTTTGAACTATTGGTTAGTTTAAGTAATCCTTTTGGTTGTTTAATAGTTAATTTATGTCCTAAGGTATGTTTCACTTCATCATCTATTTCAAAAGTGGTATCTATTCCTTTCCAATTAGGAGGAAAATAACAGTTTATACAATTAAATTTTTCTTGAACAAAAAAGGTAGTTTCTTGTGTTGGAAGTGCTATGTGAATGGTATTGGTAAGTGAATCGTATCTGCTAGGAATGGTATCTTGTGAGCCTTTAATTAAAGCTAACATTTCAACGCCTCTGCCTACATCGGCTAAGTGGAATTTTACCGAATCGGCACTGTTTGGAGTAACCAATGGTTTAATACTACACAAATACAATTGCCTACCCGAAAATGAAATAGAAGCATCTATAGCTTTTGTTGATGAAATGATAATGGAATCTTTAAATTTTAAATAGGTGCCATTACTAAAACTGGCATGTTTTATATTGGTACTACTTACCGGGCAATATTTGTAACCATACCTACTTTCGCCATAAGTATGATTGATAATGAATGCTTTTTGAGCATTTAGTTTTAGTTTATAAGTAGTTTGTGATGGCAAATTAAATGGATTGGTAATACTATCGGCAATACCACCTTCCCAACGTGTAAAATGAATATGAGATACAGAATCATTGATAGAAGTTGCTGGGTTTGGTATGGAGTTTTTTCCAACAAAATTTGCTTTGAAAGTATCTACTCTATTGATAAACTTGATAGTTGTTGATACAAAATCTTTATCATCTATTTTGGTCACATTTGGTAAAGCACCAGTACATTTTTGAGGATAAATAAAACTTTGGAATATTGTTTTTTTTACTGGTTGGTGTATTATTAATTTGGTATGTGTACCATTTGAAATCCCCTCACCTTTAGAACCATCGTGATAATAGGAATCATTAGTAAATGGATTCTCCCAACAATTACTACCAGATAGTGCAGAAACATGGGCTGTTAAGCCCCAATTATTATAATTTACTAGACAAGGGAAAGTCCACCTATATAGGCTGTCCCCACTTTTTTCTTTTGTATAAGTTGCTTTACCAAAATTGTCATTTATTAGTTTATTTCCATTACCGTTTAAGTTTATTTTGATGTTTTGAAAATTTCCATTTATGTTACTTACATCTACATAATCAGTCATAAAATAATAAAAGTTATCATCTTTGTTTATTGAAATAACATTCCGTTTTATTGCATTAGTCATTACATTAGGTGGTAAAATATTAAAAATTGGTGATAGATTTAAATAAGTATATGATAAATCGAACTGTTGAATTTTGCTTATTTTTCCATCGTCAATTAATGTAAAATTTGGCATAGCATAACCCCTAGTTTTTGCATCATATCCATCATCTATTTCTACTGTATTGTGCATCCAATAAAATGAGGTAGCATTTGCGTGGAATTGTGTTTCAAAATCCCAACCAAAATAGGGTGGGTCAATTGCTAAAGGAGTTGAGTAAGCACTTTTATTATCTGAACTAAAAATTGAAAAGCTTCCCAAATCATCATCTTCATGGGTGGTTCCATTACCAGCTATTTTATCAATGGCATAATCTTTTTCGGCTAACATGTGAAAATAATGATTGGCACCTGTTGGGGTTTCATTTCTTAAAATAATATTTCCTGATTTTTCAAGGTATTCAAATGATTCTTTTTTATCTTCATTTCTTTCTCCTAATGCCAAAATAAAATCCCCTCTCAAATCATAATCTTGGTTGCTACCTGGTATATACCTTCCATTTCCTGGATATTCAGGATCACCTAATATTCCAAATATATTTCCTTTTTCATTTGGACTATTATCATAAGCAGGTGCAGCGCCACCCTGATTTAATATTTTTGAATACCATTTAAACATATTGGTATAGCCTGCATTAGGATTTAGAAATGATTTATACCTAGGTATAAAATTGTCTCTTGCTCTTACAAGTGGTAAAAATGCCGTTAATGTGTAATTGAAATATCCAGGTCCTTCGGCAAAGCCTGCAGTTCCATCACTATTAGTTTGTGGTACGTTATCAAAGCCAAATGCATGCTTTCCAACAAAAAAGTTATCGTATATTCCATCTTCCCCACCAAAAATTGTTTCTCCGCCAGTTCCAAGAGCACGGTTATTCCATTTTGTAGGATTATAATTTGGTCTAGGAATGTTAGTTCCTTCACCCCAAAGCCAACCTAATAAATAATTAAAAATATTTGTTTCTGTCCCTGCATCATTTAAAACAATAGCCGCCATACCCAAAGAACTAGCGCAAATTATACCATGGTTCTTTTTCCACCCAGCCCATGAGTTAATAATATCGTCACTTTGCAAATACATGTTCCTTGCAAATTCTCTTAACTTGCTTCTTGGTGAACAATCTAACCCATTTCTATCTTGGTCGAATGGGGCGATTTTACCACTTGTCTTCAGTAAGTCATATGCTTCCAAATATTGAATCAAGTCAAAAGCTTTTTCAGTAATTCTTGCACAATCTTTGCCACCAAAACAAGAAACTAGATTTGGGTTTAAATTGCTTAACCCATCATAAGCTCTTTGTGCAAATTGATTTCTGTCAGTTGGATTTAATTCAGTAAAAGAATCTATCAATTTATCGTTACTAATAATTTTGTTATATTTTAAACCTATTAAATTAATGAGAGCTTGATTTTTAGTCCATTTAGGATGGGAACATGAGTTAAATTGATCACAGGTATTAGGTTCACTTGTAGTTGAGGTATAAATGTAAATATCTTTATACATAATTGCATAATCAAGAGTTGCATTACCAGTAACATCATTCCCACCAAATATAATATATCTTCTAATTTTAGCCAAAGTAGAATCTAACCGCCAACCTGGTGAACGTTTATTAAACATGGTATAAGGATTTCCATAAGTCATGTCCGCTTCTTGATATCTACCCCTAAGCATTTCTTCAGGTACTGATTCTTTATTTTGGCATTGAGCTATTCCATTATTTGTATAAAGAAGAATATAAAAAATAAAAAGTGTAATTTTTTTCATAGCTTTATTTATTTAGTGTATATGTAAGTGAGTCAGTTATTTTTATTTGCAACAAGCCAAAAGCTTTATTGTACACAAATGATGGTAATCCATCTTTTCGGTCTAGGTCAAAACCATATATTGTTTGACTTCCAATTATTACAGGTGTTGTATATAATAAAACGCTATTATAATTATAAGTGTAACCATTATACTCTGATATATTATTAATTATAGTTTTAGTATATTCATCCTTCCAGTTATTTACTGTGCTATTAAATGTTAAAGAAAATAAATTTTGGTTACTTCCCAAATAAAGTACATCCACAAATTCATTCCTGTAAATATCATTTTTCGGGCAATCAGGATTACCACTTGTATTTACTTTTCTTGAATCAATTGAATTTATTTTCCATTTACCTATCAATAAAGCAGTGTCTCCCTTGTTACTTGTGTAGGTTAGCGTATCATAACCATTAAAAGGTATTTGTGCTTTGGTACTATCATTTAAAAAGTAATTATATTCCTTTGATTGGTAACTACCGCAAGGGTCTTTACTGCAAGAAGAAATAAAGAGTAATAATGTGCTTAAATAGATAAGATTTTTCATAATAGATTTCAATTATTTGGTTATTCAAACATGGTTTAAGTTTTCAATATAAGCAATACCTAGAGTTAGGTGTTTTTTGTTAAGGTGTTGGTATATATTTTTTTGAGCAACCATAGCAGGAATACCACAATCTAGCAGTCCATAATGTGTATAATGCGTCCCTTCAGAATAAGGGCTGTATGATTCCCATGTTTTACTGAGTGCTACTGGTACGTCATCAATTGGCCACCTATGGTTCCCAACAAATAAATTTTCTTCTAATCCCTTTTGACCTAGTTCATTCCAATTTATTGGGCTGTATTTTGGAAATGGGGTTACATAACCATCGCCCCAAAGCCAACCTAATAAACCTGTAAAATAATTGGTTTCAGTTCCCGCATCGTTAAGTACTTGAGCCGACATTAATAATGCACTTGCGGCAGCAATACCATGGTTCTTTTTCCAGCCTGTGGCATGTTCTACTATACCATCAATGCCCTTACTGTAATAGTATAAATCTCGGGTTAGTTTTCTTAGTTTATTTCGTTGGCTACAATCTAAACCGTTTTTGTCAGCATCGCCAAAACCCCACGGATTTCTTCCTTTATCACGTAATTCTGCTTTTAGTTCATAAGCTCCTTTTAATAAATCGTAAGTTTGTAGCCAGAGCATCAAAGAACGACTATGAAATTTGAGATTAGTTAAATATTTTTGCTCTTCCACAAAGTTTGCTGCCATATAACCAAACGGAGGAAATAATAACCACCATCCCCAACCTGGTTTATCTGCATCTATTATTCCAGTTAAATGGCTAAAACCATAGTCTTTTGCCCTATCTCTAAAAGCATTACGTGTTGCTCCTGTTGTATCTATCTCATCTAATAATTGTCCATTTGCATTCATACCTACCAAAAATACAAAAGCATTGTCTTTAGCCCATTCAGCAAGTTTACTTACTTCAGTATAATTTCCCATGCCGTTATCGCTTGGTATGTCATTGGTATTTGCACTATCATAAATTACTTTATAGGCATCAAATGTTGGTTTATTACCTTTTGTTTTAAATTGTTCTAACTTTATGTTTACTCTTATATTTTGAATTGTTTGTTCCAAACTAAACCCATTATGTCTATCGAAAATAGTGTATGGATGACCGTATGTCATACCAGAGATTGTATGTCTTTTTCTGAGTAACTCTTCGACATTAGTACAGTTTTGAGCGTTTATCATACTACTAATTAACAGGAAAATTAATATTGTTATTTTATTCATATTTTTACTTTTTCAATAATGTATATACTGTGTTTTCTTTTTTGTTGTGATAGTAAAATAATCCTTCATTTTTGTTGATGTAAGCCTCATTGGAACTTGTGTCTTCGGGGTTTGAAAAAATAACAATAAGTGAGTAATAAGTATTATTTAAAATTGTAGTTTCTTGTTTATATGTAGGATAACCAATTAATCCAATTTGATCATCATAAGGTTCAAAAGCATCATTATTTATATTAATATTTAAAATATTTCGGTATTGACCATTATTTAAAACGTGTTTTACATAAAAACTGCCATTTCCTTTAATTGTTATATAGCTAATTTTTAAAGTTTGAGAATATACTTTATCAAAACCACAATCAGGACTTCCGCTACCATTTTCAAAATACCAAGTAGTATCAGTTTTTGTTTTTACAAAAGTAAGTGTGTCGCCTTTGTCACTAGCAAAACTAATGGTATCAAATGCAGGGTTTGTAAAGTAAGGGGTTTGTTTTAATGCTTCCAGCTTTATTGGAATATAATAGCTTTGTGGTGGTGCTCCGCACCCAGTGTTGTAGGGGTCTTTGGTGCAACTTTGGGTTAGCATTACAAAGAGGTTTAACAGGAGAAATAGTTTCATCTTTTGGGTTTGAAAATTTGTTTTCATTTGTTTATAGTTTTTAGTTTTATTTAGTCAGTCAAAAGTGGTTTAAGTAATTCATATAAACAATACCCATTAGTAGGTATATTTTGTTAAATTACATGTTGTTTTTTTATTCAAAGCAAACCTTAGTAAAATATATCGAAAAACAATAATACATATGTAGTATTTTTTATATGCAAACTTTCACAATATAATTCAATAAAAATATCCCTAGAGGTAGTGAATTTTAATATTCACTACCTCTAGGGAGTTTCAGTAAAATGGAATATAATAATTATTTCTTCTAGAGTTAAATGGTCAATGTAATAATGCATTCAATTCGGAACTAATTATGAACCAAATTAGAAGAATAAAAAGAGGAAAAATAATTTGAAGTTTGAGTACTATTTATGAAATTGCCCAAACAAGGGAATTAGATATAAAAGATTTTTTTGATTTTAAATAAACTCATATTTTCCAATGTTTAATAAAATCAATTTTAGTAATAATTTACGAGTATTTGGATAATTAAATGGCAAAAAATATTCATATTTTTTATTTTTTATTGACATTTAAAACACTGATGAAAAAGCTTGACAAAATGGTTTGTAAGCCCAAAATAATTGCAACCACACTTGGTATCACAATTCTTAAAATAGATGGATAATCTAATCGTCCAAAATGAACTTCATTCCAAAGTGTTAACGAATGAATAGTTCCAAAAATTCCTGCAAAAAATATAATTAATCCCGCTATTAAACCTTTTTCCAAACTCACTATATCAAGCCATTTAATTAATTGGTCGTTTTGTGGTAAAAAACCTGCTTGTACAGCATAAGCCCTGGTAAAAATTCCGAAAATAAAGGCTTGAAATCCAACAATCATGAATGCGCCTGCATACAATAAGGTATTGGTATCTAAATTAATATTTCCAATAATTTCAAATGGTTTTTGAATGATTAAAACACTCAAAATAAAACCAAAAAGCATTAAGAAAACACCTGGAATTAAGAATAACCAACGAGGTGAATAAATGAGTAAAAAACGTAAATGTCTCCAACCATCACGCCATGTTCTTAAGTGTGGCGGACGAGAGCGTCCATCGGGTGATAAAGTAGTGGCAACTTCAGTAATTTTTAAATTAAAAATGGTTGCTTTTACCACCATTTCACTGGCAAACTCCATTCCTGTAGTTCGCAAGTTTAATACTGAAACTATGTCTTGTCTGAATCCACGCAAACCACAGTGAAAATCGCGGGCTTTACTTCCAAAAAACAAACGGCCAATAAATGATAAAACGGGATTTCCTAAATAGCGATGTAAGAAAGGCATTGCCCCTTTGGCAACTCCACCTTTAAATCTGTTACCCATTACTAAATCGTGGCCATTCCTAAGTTCTTGAACAAACAAAGTAAGGTTTCCAAAATCGTAACTATCATCGCTATCGCCCATAATTACATATTTACCGTAACTGGCTTCTATAGCGCCCATCAGTGCACTTCCATATCCTTTTGCAGGAACATTGATCACTCTTGCACCTAAGTCGGTAGCTATTTTTTGACTGCCATCGGTACTGCCGTTATCGCCAATAACTACTTCACCAATTACATTGTTTTGTATCAGCCAATTATTGGCTTTTGTAATACAAATGGCAAGTGTTTCGGCTTCATTTAAGCATGGCATCACAATGCTTAATTCTATGTCTTTTCTATCTGTCACTTTGGTGAAATGGCCTTTTTATTTAATCTTGATTTTCTTCTAAGGTTGTATCACTTCCAATTTCAGCTTGAATAGCCTTCATTAAAGAGTCGCTAGCTGCTTGTTCATTATTTACTAAACTATCAACTGTTTGTTCTTCAACCTTGTTTAAAGGAGCATCGTTCGTGCAACTAGCAATCAATGCAAACACTGATAATGTTAAAATTATTTTACGCATTTTGGAAATTATTTAGTAGTCAAATAAAGGTAAAAAAGTGTTTTTATCAAAATATTTCTGAGTAATTAGCATTTAGTTTTATTTAAAAGCAAAAATTACCCAATAATTTAATTTAAAAAGGGCTCACTAAATCTTTAAACAATGGTAAAATTTTATCTTTTTCACTGATTAAAGGATCAGATGATTGCCATTTAATTCCTAATTCTGAATCGTTCCAAAGCAAGCCACCTTCACTTTGTTTGTTATAAACATCGGTACATTTATATAAAAATATGGTATTGTCTTCTAATGTTTCAAAACCATGCGCAAATCCAGGTGGAATGTAGAACATTGTTCTGTTTTGTGCTGATAATTCAATAGAAAAATTTTGTCCGTAAGTTGGCGAATTTTTTCGAATGTCAACGGCCACATCCAAAACTGCTCCTTGAATAACTCTTACCAATTTCCCTTGATCAAAAGGTGGAGCTTGAAAATGTAAACCCCTGACAATTCCTTTTTGGGAAAGACTTTGATTGTCTTGCACAAATTCAATGTTGATGCCAGCAGCAACAAACTTTTCTTTGTTGTAACTTTCGTAAAAATATCCGCGAGGATCAGTAAACACTTGTGGTTCTATAATTAATAAACCTTCAATTGGAGTAGATTTTATATCCATATATTTTCATTTAATTGTGTTTTACTTTATTTACTTTTTATATTTTTTAGTTCACAAACTAACTAATTTGTTATTATTATTCTTAATGTTGGTAACACCTACCACTTGAACTTGTTGTCATTCTTTTGCACCTATTTCCTGCCTTGGTTGTTCCTGAACATTGCACTGATGAGGAACTACTTTTATATGATTCACGGATGTTTTCATTTACATTACGTTGTTCATTTTTATTGTAATCACTACTACTTTGAATTTCGTGATGATAACAAAAGCCACTTATATTTAGTGTTTTGTTTTTACACCTATTACCAGCTTTTGTTATGCCATTACATTGAACCGATTCAGCTGCTTTGCTTTCATTCTTTTCATGCTTTATTTTACTGTTTTTCCACGACCAACAACTTACGCAAAGTGACTTTTCTATCAATGTTTCTTGTCCGTCTTCCAACAAAGGAAAAAAGTCAATTCCTGTCAAAGATTCAACACTATCAATTGGAACAGCAAAATTATGAAGTTCTTCTTTTGAACCAATATTTGGAAGTATAAAACCAATTCCTTTGATACTTGGTTCGCTGTAATCTAAAATTACTTTGTAATAATAATTGGGAACAGATACTTTATTAGGACCAATGGTTTGAAGATTATTAGATAAAATTGGTCCTGTAGCAATGTATAAACTATTGTTTTCAATGGCCCAGGTGCGAACTAATTCCTCTAATTTTTTCCAAATTCCTCTGTTAAAACTTGGATCCTGAGGACTCATATTACTGTAATAAAATGATTCCGCCATTGTTATTTCAGACCAACCCATATCAGAAGCAGGTGCTAAATGACCCCTATCATATCCTGAACTTTCATAATCTTTATCTGTTGCACTTCCCGTTTTAACACTTGGATCAACGATGAATTTATTGGTCCTATCATACATTTTATTGGTTTCATCTTTGGTAAGTTCATAAGCTACCCAACTAGCTTGCTCATGGATTTCATTGTATAATAAGTAATATCCAGCATGATTAATTACTTTATCCTTAGCATTCGTTTTGGGAATTTCTAATTGGGGAATATTAGCAACTTTAATGGAATACAAAGGAATACTATCAGCATAATTCCAAGTTCCATCATTATTTAACACAATAATTTTACCATCATTGGTTTTTATTTCTTGCTGCGCAAAAACTAAATTTTGAAAAACAAAAAGTACAACTATTGATAGTAATATTTTTTTCATTGTGTAAAATGTTGTCCCATAAATTTGCTGCTAATATTTGTCCTAAAATTTAAATTTAGCTGATGTATTTTATTCAAAAATCTCGTTTATGCCTGCCCGGTGGTACCACCAAAATTCATTGGAAATGGAGGCATCATATCTGGTAAATTTATTTCACCCACTTGATCTTCATATTTTCTAATATTATCAGTTAAAGCAAGAAGCAAACGCTTAGCGTGTTCGGGTGTTAACACAATTCTTGATTTTACTTTAGCCTTTGGAACACCAGGCATAATTCTAATAAAATCTAATACAAACTCGCTATTGCTGTGTGTAATAATTGCTAAATTAGCGTAAATGCCTTCTGCCATTTCTTCGCTTAATTCAATATTTATTTGATTTGGATCGTTAAGTACTTCGTTACTCATACTTGCAAGTATAATTAAATTTTGTTTTAAAAAACCACAAAAATCAAAGTATGAATAAAGTGTTAGTATTTTTACTGAATTGCTTTTAATGTAAATCCAAAAGTAGTTCCTTTTCCAATAGTACTTCTTACATTTACAGCTTGATGATGAGCTTCAATAATATGTTTTACAATGGCTAATCCTAAACCCGTTCCACCGGCTTCATTGCTACGTGAACGGCTTTTATCAACTCTATAAAATCTTTCAAATATTCTTGGTAAAAACTCTTGACTTATTCCATCGCCAGTATCAGCAATTTCAATTAAAATATTATCACCCATTACATAATATGAAGCTGAGGTTACACCATGTTCTTTACCATATTTGATAGAGTTACTCACCAAATTTACCAATACAGTTCTAATTCTAAATTTATCGGCAATTACAAAAAATGGTTTATTGCAACCTTCTTTTATCAATAATTCAATATTTTTTTCTTTGGCTTTTATTTCAAACTGTTCATATACATCTTTTGTCAATGAATTAATATCAAATCTATCTAAATTCATTTGTAATTCGCCACTTTCCAAACTCGATATTTCTAGTAAATCAGCTACCAAATCACTTAATCTGTCGGTGCTTTTAGCTGCTTTTTTCAAAAATTTTGTATTTACTTCTTCATCGTAAATTGCGCCATCAAGTAAGGTATGCAAATAACCTTGAATACTAAAAATAGGAGTTTTTAACTCGTGACTAACATTGCCCAAAAACTCTTTCCTAAAATCTGCCACTTTTTTAAGTTGGTCAATTTCCATTTTTTTATCGCGAGCCCAGTTAATTACTTCTTTACTCATTTCAAAAATAGGATCTTTTTCCCAACTAAAATTCTCAATAACTGCATCATATTTTTGAGTTTTTAAACTATGAATAGTTTTATAAATGAGTTTTATTTTTCGGTAAATAAAAAACTCAAGCGTATAAAAAAACAAAAAAAATGAAAGACCGGCAGTTAGCGTAAAAATAATAATTACATTAATTAATTCTGATTCTAATACAAAATACAAAACCAAAGCAATTGCTAAGGCTAAAATTCCTGAAACTAATAATGCAATATGAATGGGTTTGGGGTTACGAATCATTGTTAGTTTGTTAGTTTGTTAGTTTGTTAGTTTGTTAGTTTGTTAGTTTGTTAGTTTGTTAGTTTGTTAGTTTGTTAGTTGATAAGTTAGTATGTTAATACAATAAATTACT
>CANGGG010000062.1 GCA_947453415.1 Bacteroidota bacterium
TACTTCATCGTGCAAACCTAATTGGTGGCTGATATGTGTAAAATATGCTTTTTTGGGTTTTAACTCATTGCATAATTCTACAGCCTCGGCTAAGGTAAAATGCGAAATGTGATGTTCTCTTCTCAAAGCATTTAGCACCAAAACATCGCATCCTTTAATTTTTTCTTTTACTGATTCGTCTATTTTATTGGCATCGGTAATGTACACAAAATCATCGATTCTGAAACCTAAAACAGGCATTTTATGGTGCCAAACTCTTAATGGAACAATGGTTTTTCCGAATAAATCAAAAGGAGTTTCATCTATAATATGAATATCCATTTCAGGAACTCCAGGATATTTTATTGCTTCAAATGCATAAAAAAACTCTCTTCTAATTGCCTTGTCAACTTGCGTTTCGCAATAGATATCAATAGGCTTTTGCATGATAAAATTAAACGCCCTAATATCGTCTAATCCTGCTAAATGATCTCTATGAGCATGGGTAAATAATATTGCCTCGCAAGAAGAAATCTTAGAAAAAAGCATTTGTTGTCTAAAGTCGGGGCCAGTATCAACAACAATATTAATATCATTGTATTGAATCAATATGGAAGAGCGAAGGCGTTTATCTTTTTGGTTTTTTGAAGTACAAACTGAACATTTACAGGCAATAATTGGAACACCTTGGGAAGTACCTGTACCTAAAAATGTTATATTCATTTGCTTAAACGATGCTAAGTGGAATTTTAAAAGCTATTAGGGTTAAAATTACGCCACCAACTACAATTCTATACCAGCCAAAAATTTTAAAGCCATATTGAGTTAAATAGGATATAAATGCTTTAATAGCAATAAGTGCAATAACAAACGATACTAAATTGCCAATCACTAAAAGTTTAATTTTTTCAGCATCTAAAAATGCCATTCCGTGTGCTTGAAATAAGTCTAAAGATTTTTTTGCGGTAGCACCAAACATGGTGGGAACTGCTAAAAAAAACGAAAATTCAGCGGCTGTTTTTCTACTTAACTTTTGGGTTAAACCACCAATAATTGTAGAGGCGCTTCGCGAAACGCCAGGTATCATTGATATACACTGAAAACAACCAATGATAAATGCACTTAAATAATTTACTTCCTTTGTTTCAGCAACATCTTGTGTATCATTTTTGGAGAACCATTGATCAACAAATAACAATACAATACCTCCTAATAATAAACTGATGGCAACTGTAGCTGGACTCTCCAATAATTCATCAATTTTATCGCTAAATAAAATGCCGAAAACTGCTGCTGGAATAAAAGCAACAAATAGTTTAAAGTAAAATTCAAATGACTTGAAAAAATGTTTGAAGTATAAAATAACAACGGCTAAAATTGCCCCTAATTGAATATTTACGATAAAAAATTTAATAAAATCATCTGATTTTATACCTAATAAGGAAGTGGCTAATATCATATGACCTGTACTTGATACAGGTAAATACTCAGTTAATCCTTCGATGATGGCTATAATTATAGCTTCAAAATAATTCATTTAATTGGACGAAGTCAGCAATTTTTTATTTAAAAAAAATTAATCTTTTTTAGGCTTCATAATTGCAAAAATTCCAATTACAAATCCTAATAAAATTAAAACAGGAGCAACGGTAATTTTTACTTTATCTTCTAAAATATTTTCTTTACCTGCCATTAAATAAAAACCTAAAATAATAACAAATACACCTAATGCCATTATCATATAATTTTGTTTACCAAAAATAAAATCAGCCGTTGGAACTTGACTTACTTTTTCAGTTGTTTTCTTTGTGTTTGAAATTTTTTCGCTCATTTTTTTGTTTCTAAAATTTATCAATAATAATATTTTCTTTTAAATAAAACCTAGTACAAATCTTCTATTTTTGTTTTTAAGTATTTATTAGTGCTAAACCAACTACTTATCATGCTTACTAAAACGCCTGTAACTATAAGAATTACAAACAATAAAGTAAAGCTTTCGGTGTGATATAAATTTTGAATTTGTGGAAAATAATTAGGTAAAATATATAATATAAATATCAATAAACCTGTAGCCAATAAACCACCATAAAGTCCATTAAAAAAACTTCTAAATACAAATGGTTTAATAATAAACCAATGAGTTGCCCCAACTAATTGCATGCTTTTAATTGAAAATCTTTTTGCATATAAGTTTAAACGGATATTGCTATTAATCAGCACTAATGCAATGATTATAAATATTACTGCTAATCCAATTAATATATAACTAAGTGAACCTAAGTTTCTGCCTACATTTTCCGAAATACTTTCACTGTATTTTACTTCTGAAACCTTTGGTAAAAGCATCAAATTGTTTTTCAATTCTTGAATTTTACTGCTATGAGCACTTTCAGCTTTTATACTTAATTCAAACGATGATGGTAAAGGATTATATCCTGCAAATTCAACGATGTCTTGTCCCATTTCTTTCGACAAATCCATTGCGGCAGCATCCTTACTTATAAATTTTACTTCTTTTACGTCTATAATATTTTTGATGCTTTGCAAATTTTTATCAATTTCAGCTTGATTGATGTCATCATTCAGATAAACACTCATCAAAATATTTTCTTTGATAATTTTATTTAACTGATTTGATTGAATATAAATCAAGCCAAATAATCCCAACATAACTAATACCATGGCTATGCTAATGATTGAAGATAAGTACGATATACGTTTTCTGCGATTAACTTTTTGTAATTGAGTTGCCAATGTTTTTATTTTTTATACCTTACAAAAATAATTGAATAATAGAAGTGTTCAACTAAATTCAATCCACAGTTTTGTTTATGGTGTTGTTAATTCTATTTTTGGCGACAGAAATTGAGAAATGAGATTTGAGATATGAGAATTGAGATTTGATAGATGAGAAGTGAGAAATGAGCACATACTGTTTGTAATGCTGAGCGCCATATGTCATGCTGAGCGTAGTCGAAGCATTTATCGTTCTCGACTTCGCTAGAACTGACGTTCAGTTTTTGCGTCATTGCGAGGAACGAAGCAATCTTATTTTAAAATATTTGAATGTGGCTTTGGCCCATTCTATATAAAAAAATGCCATTTTGAATTACCCTCATTTTTAAATGAGGGGATACTAGAAAAAGAAAAACAATAAAGAATGAAAGAATATAATTTTACGGAAATTGAAAAAAATTGGCAAAAATTTTGGGCCGATAATAACATTTATAAAGTTACAGAAGAAAGCAGTAAACCTAAATTTTATGTGTTAGATATGTTTCCATATCCAAGTGGTGCGGGTTTACATGTTGGCCATCCGTTAGGTTATATTGCCAGTGATATTTTTTCTCGATATAAAACCTTAAAGGGTTTCAATGTTTTGCATCCTATGGGTTACGATAGTTTTGGTTTGCCCGCTGAGCAATATGCAATTCAAACTGGTCAACATCCTGCTATTACAACCGAAGAAAACATTAACCGTTACCGTGAACAATTGGGCAAACTCGGTTTTTGTTTTGATTGGGACAGAGAAGTTCGTACCTCAAATCCTGATTATTATAAATGGACACAATGGATTTTTATTCAATTATTTAATTCGTGGTATAATCCTAAAAACGACAAAGCTGAAAAAATTGAAACCTTGATTTCAATTTTTGAAACTGAAGGTTTCAAAGGTGTTGATGATGCTATATTAACTGGTGGAATTGAGTTAGATTTTGGTGCATTTTCAGGTTCTGAATGGAAAGCATTTGATGAAGAAAGGAAACAAAAAATTTTACTAGGTTTTAGAATTGCATTTTTAAGCGAAGCATATGTTAATTGGTGTCCAGCTTTAGGAACTGTGCTTTCAAACGATGAAATAAAAGATGGCGTTAGTGAACGTGGCGGCCACTCAGTAGAACGTAAATTAATGAAGCAATGGAGCATGCGCATTACTGCTTATGCCGATAGGTTGTTAAAAGATTTAGATGGATTAGATTGGACC
Source organism: Bacteroidota bacterium (assembly GCA_947453415.1). Classification (GTDB taxonomy): domain Bacteria; phylum Bacteroidota; class Bacteroidia; order UKL13-3; family UKL13-3; genus JAAFJM01. The sequence continues at coordinate 3,965 of CANGGG010000062.1, forward strand.
GAAAGTTTAAAAGAAGCACAGCGTAATTGGATTGGAAAATCGCAAGGCGCAAGCTTAAATTTTAAAGTGCAAGACAGTAATTTGGAAATTGAAGTATTTACTACTCGTCCTGATACTATTTTTGGAATCAGTTATTTGGCCATTGCTCCCGAACATGATATGTTAGCTGAGTTAGTTTCGTCTGACCATGAAAGTAACGTAATGGCTTATGTTGAAATGGCCAAGAACCGCAGTGAACGTGATAGACAAGCCGATGTGAAACGCATTTCGGGTGAGTTTACGGGTGCTTATGCTATTCATCCATTTACAGGACAGGAAATTCCAATTTGGGTAGCCGATTATGTTTTAGTTGGATATGGAACGGGTGCAGTGATGGCCGTTCCTGCGCATGATACCCGCGATTTTGCTTTTGCCAAACATTTTAATTTACCAATTACCCAAGTCATCAAACCGAATAATCCTGATTTTGATATCAATGAAAATGCATTCGATGCAAAAGAAGGTACATTATTTAATTCTAGTTTTTTAAATGATTTACCCGTAAAAGATGCTATTAAAAAAGCTATTTATGAAATAGAAGTGCGTGGTTTTGGAAAAGAAAAAACTAATTTCCGCTTGCGCGATGCTATTTTTGGTCGCCAACGATATTGGGGGGAACCGATTCCAGTTTATTATAAAAACAATATTCCGTATGCATTAAGCAACGAAGAATTACCTTTAGAATTACCAAAAATAGATTCTTATTTACCCACCACCACTGGTGAACCACCTTTGGGAAGAGCCAAAGACTGGAAATATAAAAACGAATTTGATTACGAACTTTCAACCATGCCAGGTTGGGCTGGAAGCAGTTGGTATTTTTTGCGTTACATGGATAATAAAAACTCCGATGAATTTGTAAGTAAAAATTCTGCTGATTATTGGCAACAAGTGGATTTATATTTAGGAGGAAGTGAACATGCTACCGGCCATTTATTATACGTACGTTTTTGGAGTAAATTCTTGTATGATTTAGGTTTAATTCCTTGCAATGAACCAGCCAAGAAGTTGATTAATCAAGGGATGATTACGGGAAGAAGTAGTTTTGTTTATAGAATTAAAGATTCAAATAAATTTGTTTCCTTCAATTTGAAAAATGATTTTGAAACTTATGCAATCAATGTAGATGTAAATTTTGTTAAAAATGATGTGTTGGATATAGAATCATTTAAAAATTGGAGAGAGGATTATAACAATGCTGAATTTGTTTTAGAAGAAGGAAAATACATTTGTGGTAGCGAAATTGAAAAAATGTCAAAATCGAAATACAATGTGGTAACTCCTGATGATATTGTAGCGGATTATGGTGCGGATACTTTGCGTTTATATGAAATGTTTTTAGGTCCGTTGGAGCAAAGTAAACCATGGAATACCAATGGAATAGAAGGCGTACACAGGTTTTTGAAAAAACTTTGGCGATTGTTTTATAGCAATGAAGGAAATTTTATTGTTAACCAATACGAACCATCAAAAGCTGAGCTAAAAGCATTGCACAAAACCATTAAAAAAGTTGCCGATGATATTGAAAATTTTTCGTTCAATACTTCTGTTTCTAACTTTATGATTTGTGTAAATGAACTCACCGATTTGAAATGTAATAAACAAGCTATTTTGCAAGATTTGTTAATTGTACTTTCGCCTTATGCGCCACATATTGCCGAAGAACTTTGGCATCAATTAGGAAATACAACAAGCATAACAAAAGCTAGTTTCCCAGCCTTTAATTCCGATTATTTGGTAGAAGATGAATTCAGTTATCCTATTTCAATAAACGGAAAACACCGCATGAATTTGACTTTTAGTTTGCAAGCTACTGCACAAGAAATTGAAGCAACAGTTTTAGCCCACGAAGCCATTCAAAAATGGTTAGAAGGCAAAACACCTAAAAAGGTAATTTTTGTAAAAGGAAAAATTGTAAATTTAGTTTGTTAACCAACCTTGTAGAGACAAGGCATGCCTTGTCTCTCTTTAAAATTCGAACCACATATAAACAAAAAAAAACATAGCATTACACTATGTTTTTTTATTAGAATTTCGTTCCTATTTTATCGAAATATTTTTCGAATTTAAGAATTCAATTTTATTTCTTTTTTACTGTAGTATATTTTGTTCCTTTACCTAAAAAGAAATTAAAAGTATCGCTGCGTAAGCCAATGCGTAAGGTTTCACTTGGTATTACATCATTTGGCGCAATGTTTCCTAAATTAACATTGGCACCTACTAATTTTATAAAATACGTTTGTTGTGCTTTTTGTGGTGCTTCCCAAATAATTTTTTCGGAAGGAAGTTTGGTTAAAATTTCTTGTACCAAACCTTCTCTTACTTCGCCATTGCTTCTGTATACGCCTACATTTCCTGCTTCACGTGCTTCAGCTATAACTTTCCAAGCACCAGCCTGAATTTCAGTTTGCATTAATTCAATCCATTGGTATGGAGGAATTATTTTTTCAACATCTTTACTACCTACTTCACTTAATACAGTAACATATTTACTTAATTTACTAATATAATCTAACTTTATATCATGAGGTAATTCTATAGAACCATCAGAAATTTCAGCATGTGAAAGCTTGAATTTTTCTAAAACTTTTAAATATTCATCAAATTGATTTCTAACTAAAAAAGCTTCAAATAAAGTTCCACCAAAATAAACTATCACATTGTTTTTTTGATATAATTTTATTTTTTCTTCCAAATTTGGAGTTACAAAAGCAGTTCCAAATCCAAGTTTAATAATGTCAATATAATCACCAGATACAGATAATAAATCTTCAGCTTCTCTTATGCTAAGGCCTTTATCCATTACCATGTTTATTCCACTTTGTCGTGGTTTAACAGTACGGTCTGGTATCATTTTAAGTTTAAAATTATTCATTTTATTTTTATTTTTTTTGTAAATTTCAAAGCGCTAAAATAATAGATTTAGACTTTTTTTTAATATAAAATTTATCAATAAAATAGTTGATAGAAAACTTAACTTACATTTACATAAATACTTTTAATTTCATCATTGTATTTGGTTTCAACCACTTTACGTTTAATTTTTAGGGTAGGAGTCATTTCTCCTGCATCTAAGGTAAATGGTAAGCGTTTTATGGCAAAATGCTTAACTCTTTCATATTTACCCAAATTTACTTCCAATTTCTTCATGTCTTCTTCCATCCATTCAATAATTTCTTTTTCACGAATAAATTCATCAGTTTGTTTGAAAAAATCTTCTTTTAAATTAAACTTTTCTTTTAATTCTTCTTTGCTTGGAACAATCAAAGCTGTTAAATATTCTTGACCATCACCAATCAAAAATATTTGTTCAATTTTGGTTGATTTCATATACACATTTTCAATAGGAGTGGGGTATACATTTTTACCAAATGAATTAACAATAATATTTTTTATTCTATCCGTAATTTTTAAATATCCTTTTTCAAATTTACCAACATCACCTGTGTGTAACCAACCATCGCTATCAATTGCAGCAGCAGTTTCTTCAGGTAAATTCCAATAACCTTTCATTACATTTAATCCACGTACTAAAATTTCACCCTCGCCCGATTCAAATGAAGGATTATAAGAATCGTAAGTTTGTAGTGTAATTATTTCTTTGGTTTCAACATGTTGAATAGCAACTTCATTGGCTTGTCCAATTCTTCCTACTGTTCCCCAAATTTGTCTATGAATTTCATTTGCACATACAAATGGTGAAGTTTCAGTTAATCCATAACCTTCTATCACTAACATGTCCAAATTGCCAAAAAACTCGCCAACATGTTTAGGTAAAGCACCACCACCACTCACCATTACACTCATTTTACCTCCCAAACGTTCTTTTATTTGTGCAAAAACAAGTTTTTCAGCTATGGATAATTGTAAATTTAAAAACAGCCCATTACTCTTACCATTTTCTTTATTTATTCTACGTTTTTCACCAGCTTTTATTGCCCAATTAAAAATAATTTCTTTGTAACCGCCAGATGTGGTAACGCTTTTACGAACTCTATCTTCTATTCTTTCTAACAAACGAGGAACTGTGAGTATTGCTCGAGGTTTTACTTCTTGAATATTGCTTGTTAAAGCTTCTAAACTTTGGGCAAAAGATACTTTAAAACCTTTAAATGTACTGAAATAATAAGTACAAGTTCTTTCATAAACATGGCAAAGCGGAAGGAATGATAAAAAAGTGTAATCCTTGGTAACAATTGGCAACAATAAATCGGCCATTACAATATTACTCATAAAATTATTATGCGTAAGCATGGCACCTTTAGGTTTTCCTGTAGTTCCAGAAGTATAAAGTAAACAAGATAAATCTTCGTATGTTACTTTTTCTAACTCTTGTTCGATTAAATCTTTTGTGCTTTCATACAAAATGATACCTTGTTCAATCACCTTTTGATATGAAATAATGTTTTCACCTTCCGCCTCAAAAGTGGTAATTATATTTTTTAAAGTTGGGCAATTTTCTTTTATTTTTTTTACTCTTTTTAATAAAAAAGGTGTACCAACTAATATTATTTGAGATGAAGAATCATTAATAATATGTTGTATATCCGACTCTGATGAAGTTGGATACACTGAAACATTTACAATTCCAAGTTGCATTAAAGCTTGGTCGTAACAAATGTATTCCGGACAGTTTTCAATTAATAAAGCTGCTTTATCGCCTTTGCGTAAGCCTTTATCATATAAATAGGCCGAAATAGCGTTTAATTGTTCAAAAACTTGAGCGTAAGTGATATCTTCATACCTGTCTTTTTTCTTTACTTGTAAATAAGTATCGCTTGGTTTATTAATAACGTAAGCAGTATGACGCAAAAAATAATGAAGTGATTTAAAGTCTTTGTATTTTTCAGTAATTATTTCAAACATAGTTTTTGTTTATTTATTCTGTTTGCGAATAAAAGGCATTTATTTGAAAGTACAATTGCAGTTTTTGCAAAAAAACACATTAAATAATTTGTTTTTTGTACTGAAATGGGATTTTTTTTAGTTGAAATCAATAATTTAATTTTTTTTGGCCTAATATTTGGATGTTAGTTTTAAAGAATTTTTGATTTTTATATTATATCTCAATTTTTACATTAAAGGTATAGTTATTAGTCAAAAATAACTTTATTTTGTATAATCAAAAAAATAAAATAGTATGAAAGTTAAATCGTTTTTAGCCATTTTTACATTAGCTTTATTCATTAGCTCTTGTGCGCTTTTAAATCAGCCGGTATCTGCAGATGATGATCTTTATTTTTCATCAACGGATAATTCCAATAATGGAAAAACTATTATTCCAACTGTTGATATTGAAAAAATTAAAAGAGATTTTCCTTCTAAATCAGACACTAATAAACCTGAAGGTTATTATAATTACAATGGAACAGCTAATCCCAATGCAGTAATTGGTTATCCAATTTATAAATCATATCATGATTCATTGTATAAAATACATCCAGAACTTTCGGCTACATACCAAGCTTATAAAATGCCTCCTTTTAGTTTAAGAGATGAATATTTGTTAGCTAAAGCAGAACGCAAACAACAAAGAAGATTAGCCCGACTTTATAATAGAAGATTTTACAGTTATAATTATAATAATTTTGGATATTATAACGGTTATGGAAATAATTATGATTATTATAACAGCTTTGGTTACAATAATGGTTGGGGAAATTATGGTTTTGGGCCATCTATAAATTTTGGTTATAATTGCTATAATGGTTGGAATACAGGAATAGGTTTTGGCTTCAATAATTTTGGCTTCAATTCATTTTACAATCCTTATTTTTACAGTCCATACGGCTATAACAATTACTATAATCATTATGGTTATAATAACTATTATCCTAATTATAATATTTGGGGTAACTATTCAAGCGAAACTCCTAAAAGTAATCCTTCCCAATCAAGACCTAGACAAGTTATAGGAAGTAATTTACCCGCAACCAATGGTGGTACAATAGACAATCCAAACCCAAATCCGTTAAAAACTATCAAGCGTTCAAATGGTGATGAAGTTCCAAATCAAAATATTATTGATCAACCAAATCAAGCAAGGTCTTCCGGAAATTCAGGTACTTTAATAAGTACACCAAATGGTGTTCAATATATTGCTCCAAGGAATTCAGATCATACAACGCCAAATTATTCTACATATGATCGCTCCGTTGAGAACAACAATCGTCAAACTGAATTCAGAAATGCTAATCCGCAATACGCCAATCCCGCACCAATTCAAACACCAAATGCAGTAAGATCAGAGACCAATCCACAAACTCCAATCTATACTCAACCAAATTATAGTCCACCAACTTATACCCAACCAAATTATAATCCACCTTCTTATAATACGCCACGATCAAATGGCGGTGGCGGTGGTTTTAGCGGTGGTTCATCTGGTGGCGGAGGTGGAAGAAGTAATGGCGGTGGAGGAGGAGTTTCTCGTCCTCGTTAATTAATATTTTTATTAAGTAAAATTGAAGTTTCTTTAAAATTCAAACATTTATTTTTATGTTAAAAAAATCAATATTGGCAGCATTTAGCATTTGCCTTACATTTTATGCTTTTGCACAAAATGAACAAGATGCATTGCGATATTCGCAAAACAAATTATTTGGTTCAGCTCGAGTTCAAGGTGCGGGTGGTGCTTTTGGTGCCTTAGGTGCCGATGCAAGTGCCATTGCAATCAACCCAGCGGGATTAGCTTTGTACAGAAGAAATGAAATATCAGGAAGTTTAGCTGTTACTTCTTATTTAATTGATAGCAAATATATTGGAAGTATAAATACAGAATCAAAAACTGGATTGAATATTCCTCAATTTGGTTTGGTATTTACCAAGGTTCAGCAAGGTTTTAATGGCGATGAAACCAAAGATTTAGTGAGTTATTCATTTGGATTTGCAGTAAACAGATTGAATGATTTTAACCAAAACAGTATTTTTTCTGGCATAAATACTAAATCTAGTATCAGTGATTATTTTGCTGAGCAAGCCAATGGAAGAATTTTCAATAATTCAGCTAATAGTTATTTAAATGATGTAGCTGGAATGGCTTATTGGACTTATTTAATTGATAGTATTAGCCCTCAAAAATTTGGATCTACTTTTGTAAGCAATAAAGATACATCATTTGCTATACGTCAATCAAATATTCAACAAATTACAGGTAGAATAAATGAGTTTAGTTTTTCAAGTGGATTAAATTATTCAAATTTTTTATATTTTGGTGCTTCCTTATTATTTCAAAATGTAAATTATGAATCATCTAATTTTTTTAAAGAAAATGTAATAAGTAGAAGTAGTAATGCAAAATTATATTCGTCTGATTTTACTTCTAATGTAAAAACGCAAGGAACTGGAATTGGAGGTAGGTTTGGATTTATAGTCAAACCAGTTGATTTTTTTAGAATAGGTTTAAGTTATACAACACCAGTTCGTTTAAATTTAAAAGATGAATACAGTTATGGTTTAAGTTCAAATATAAATTCCAACAGTTATTTATATAGCACAAGCGATAGAACGGATTATTTTGATTATAACTTAGTAACACCTTCAAAATTAACAGTAAGTGCAGCAATCATGCACCCTAAGTTAGGTTTTATTTCTGTAGATTGGGATCAAGTAGATTATAAATCAGCCAGATTAACTGCTAGTAATTATGAATTTATAAATGCAAATGCAGCGGTAAAAAGTAAATATACAGTTGCAAACAACATAAGAATTGGTGCGGAATTAAAATACAAAAACTCAAGATTTAGAACAGGATATGCCTATTATGGAAGCCCTTATAATGCAAGTTCATCAGGTATTTCACTCGATAACCCTACTCAAAGTATTTCAGGTGGTTTGGGGTTTTTATTTCCCTCAGTTGATAATTACAGCTCTGATTTTTTTATAGATGGAGCCATGGTTTATACATGGAATACCTATTACCAAACACCATATCAATTAATAGAAAAAGGAAGAACAAGTTACTCTGCCGAAAATCAATTTACCATGATGAATTTTATGGTTACTGCTGGTTTTAGGTTTTAATTTAAGGTATTTTTTCAATTTAAAATGTTTAAATAAAACACTAAATCATTGTTAGTTATTTATTTGAGTTTTTTTTTATTTAAAAAACATTTAAAGTTTTAACAAATCATTATATAGCCTTATTTTGCGCCACTAAAATTAAAAAAGTTTTGACATTAATAAAATCAATTTCAGGTATTAGGGGGACAATTGGGGGGCAAAGTGGAAATTCATTAACACCTATTGATATAGTAAAGTTCACTGCTGCATTTGGTAGCATGATTAAACAAGAATCTATAGCTTGTAAAGTAATAGTTGGAAGAGATGCCAGAATAAGTGGCGACATGGTAAATCGTTTGGTTTGCGCTACTTTAAACGGATTAGGAATAGATGTAATTGACTTAGGTTTAAGTACTACTCCTACAGTAGAAATGGCAGTAGTAATGGAATCAGCTCAAGGTGGCATTATATTAACAGCTAGTCATAATCCAAAACAATGGAATGCATTAAAATTATTAAATAGCAAAGGTGAATTCATTTCTGATGAGCTTGGAAAACAGATGTTATCTATTGCTGAATCAGGGAATATTGAGTTTGCAGATGTAGATAAACTAGGAAAAATTACGGAGAAAAAAGATTATATTCAAAAACATATCGATGAAATTTTAAAACTTGATTTGGTTGATGTAGAAGCTATTAAATTAAAAAAGTTTAAAATAGTTGTAGATGCAGTAAATTCAACTGGTGGAATAGCAATTCCAATGCTTTTAAAAGCATTAGGCGTAGACGATATAATAGAAATATTCTGTACTCCTGATGGTAAATTCCCACATAATCCTGAGCCACTTCCTGAAAATTTAACTGCTATTTCAAACGAAGTAATTCGTCAGAAAGCTGATTTAGGAATTGTGGTGGATCCTGATGTGGATAGACTTGCATTAGTCAATGAAGATGGAAGTATGTTTGGTGAAGAATATACTTTAGTGGCAGTAGCTGACTATGTTTTAAATAATGTAAGTGATGAAAATTTAAAGAAAAATGGTTTTATTAAAAATACTGTTTCAAATCTTTCATCAACAAGAGCTTTAAGAGATATTACTGAAAAACACAACGGAAATTACAATGCAAGTGCTGTTGGTGAAGTAAATGTGGTTACCATGATGAAGGAAACCAAAGCTGTTATTGGAGGAGAAGGTAATGGAGGTATAATTTTCCCGGAATTACATTATGGTAGAGATGCCATGGTTGGTATTGCATTATTTTTAACTCAATTAGCAAAAAGCGATAAATTATGTTCTATTCTTCGTTCTTCTTATCCCGATTATACCATTGCTAAAAAGAAAATTGATTTAGATTCAAACATCAATATTGATGAGCTTTTAAGTGGTATTCAAGAAAAATATAAAAAACAACCTATCAATACTGTTGATGGTGTAAAAATTGAATTTGATAATGAATGGGTTCATTTACGCAGAAGTAATACTGAAGCCATTATTAGAATTTATGCTGAAAGTAAAAGTGAAGCAACTGCAAACCATTTAGCAGAAAAAATAATAATGGATATGAAACAAATTATTAACGGACAGTAAAATAGCTACTGGCTTCTAGCCGAAAAATATAAAAAAAATATTCTCAACCTGTTAGCTGCCATAAGCTAACAACTAACAACTATCAACTATCAACTAAATAACTAACAACTAAACAATGCAGTGTGGAATAGTAGGCTTACCGAATGTAGGCAAATCAACATTATTTAATTGCTTAAGCAATGCAAAAGCGCAAGCAGCAAATTTTCCTTTTTGTACCATTGAACCTAACGTTGGAGTAATTACTGTTCCTGATGAACGTTTAAATGTATTAGAAAGTTTAGTAAAACCGAATAGGGTTTTACCTACAACAATTGAAATTGTAGACATAGCAGGTTTAGTAAAAGGAGCGAGTAGGGGCGAAGGATTGGGTAATCAATTTTTAGCAAATATTCGTCAAACAGATGCAATTATTCATGTATTGCGTTGCTTTGAAGATGATAATATTATTCATGTGGATGGAACTGTTGATCCATTACGTGACAAAGAAATTATAGATACAGAATTACAATTAAAAGATTTAGATTCCGTTGAAAAAAAGCTTCAAAAAGTAAGTCGTGCTGCTAAAACAGGCGATAAAGATGCAGTAAAAGCAGAAACTGTATTGTTAAAATATAAAACACATTTAGACGATGGTAAATCGGCTAGAACTTTAGAAATGAGTGCTAACGATAAAGAACATATTGCCGATTTATGCTTGTTAACTGATAAGCCAGTTATGTATGTTTGCAACGTTGATGAAGCATCTGTTGTTAATGGAAATAAATTTGTAGATCAAGTAAAAGAAATTGTTAAAAACGAAAAAGCTGAAGTTATAATTATAAGTGCTGCCATTGAAAGTGATATTTCTGAATTAGATAGTTACGAAGATAGAATTTCGTTTTTAAATGATTTGGGATTAACAGAAAGTGGCGTGGCTAAATTGATTACAGCATCTTATAAATTATTAAACTTAATTACCTATTTTACCGCTGGTGTTCAGGAAGTAAGAGCATGGACAATTAATAATGGTTTTAAAGCTCCACAAGCTGCAGGAGTTATTCATACAGATTTTGAAAGAGGATTTATAAAAGCGGATGTAATTAGTTACGAAGATTTTAAAAAATATGGTACAGAATCGGCATGCAGAGAAGCGGGTGCTTTGCGCATGGAAGGAAAAGAATACTTAGTAAATGATGGTGATGTAATGCATTTTAAATTTAACGTTTAAATTAATAATTTAATTTTGAATTGTCATATTTAGGTAAGCTAAAAATGATGTGCAACCCTTTATTATCATAAACTTTACTTGTTTGTAAAGCAAAAACATTATCATTAAAAAAGTAATTTTAAAAAGCAAAAAAGGAAATAAATAATAAATATTATTAAATAATTGTAAACAGTATATGATTATTCAACTAAAATAATTTTATTCGCAATAAATTAACTAAAAAATAAATCAAAAAAAATGAATCAATCAGTAACAAAAAAAGAAGAAAGCAAATTAGGCGATATATTCGCATCACTTGCAATACCAACATTAGTAGTAGTAGGTATTTTATTATGGAAATTTGTATTAGGAAGCCCTAGTAATTTTGCCGATGGAGATGCACGCCATCATCCAATTAAAGAAGGTATTGGTTCTACTTTAGGATTAATTTATTTAGGTGGTTTTGTAGTACCAATTTTATTATCGTTGGTATTAATGAGTATTACTTTCTCAATCGAACGTTTTTTAACAATTGGAAAAGCATCAGGAAAAACTTCTTCAGAATCTTTTGTACGTAAAGTTAAATCACATTTATCAGCTAACAATGTAGATGCTGCCATTAAAGAGTGTGACGTTCAGAAAGGTTCCGTTGCTAATGTTGTAAAATCGGCTTTGGTAAAATACAAAGAAATGGAAGGCGAAAGCACCATGGAAAAAGACCAAAAAGTTTTAGCTATTCAAAAAGAAATTGAAGAGGCCACTTCATTAGAGTTACCAATGTTAGAAAAAAACTTAGTGATTATTGCTACCATGGCATCGGTATCTACGTTAGTTGCGTTATTAGGAACAGTATTAGGTATGATCAAGGCGTTCTCGGCATTAGGAAATGCTGGTGCCCCAGATTCTACAGCTTTAGCAACGGGTATTTCTGAAGCACTTATTAATACAGCCTTAGGAATTGGTAATTCAGCAGTAGCCATTATCATGTATAATGTATTTACAACTAAAATTGATAAAATTACTTATACCATTGATGAAGCTGGTTTCACCATTGTTCAAAACTTTGCAGCAGCACACAAACGCTAGTTTTATTAGCAATTAATTGATTGCTTCATTAAATATTTTTAAATTTTTAAAATAAAACAAAACAAATGGCTAAAGTAAAAGTACCTCGTAAAAGCACATCGGTTGATATGACCGCAATGACAGACGTTGCGTTCTTATTGCTAACATTTTTTATGTTAGCTACACAATTTAAACCCGATGAACCAGTTCAGGTGATAACTCCAGCCTCCGTTGCCGAAATTCCACTTCCTGACGTTGATGTAATGCTTATTACCATCAGCAATGACAATAAAGTTTTCTTTGATTTACAAGGAGAACATTATAAAAAAACTTTACTTGAAAAAATGGGTGTTAAGTATAGTATTGTATTTACTGAAGAAGAAAAAACAAAATTTTCTCAAATGAGTAGTTTTGGATTGCCAATAGCTCAGTTAAAACAATACATTAATTTAAGTCCAGAAAAAAGAGGTAGTTTTCCTTCAGCAGGTATTCCATGCGATTCATTGCAAAATGAATTAGGTGATTGGGTTTGGCAAAGTCGTTTAACTAATAACAGCTTTAGAGTTGCTATTAAAGGCGATAGAGATGTAAGTTATCCTACAATAAAACAAGTAATTAATACACTTCAAGATAAAGATGTAAATAGATTTAATTTTATTACATCGATGGAAAGTGCTCAATAATTTAAAGAAAGGAATTAAAAAATGGCAGAAATAGAAGGTGGCGGAGGTGGTAAGAAAAAAGGAGGTAAACCACATGGTAAAAAACTTTCAACGCGTGTAGATTTTACACCCATGGTTGATTTAGGTTTTTTATTGATTACCTTTTTTATGTTAACTACTTCGTTAAATAAGCCGAAAACAATGGAATTGAACATGCCTGTAAAACCTACAGATGATGAAACTACAGCAGTGAAAGTTTCTCAAACTGTAACGGTTCTTTTAACAGGTAATGATCAAGTAATGTATTATTTTAGCGATCCAGTAACATTAGATCCAATGACTCCACAAATTACCGATTTTAGTGCAGGTGGAATCAGACCAATGTTATTGCGCGAAAATAAAAAACGTGTACCCAATATTGACTCTATACAAGTTTATAAAGACTTGTATAGAGTAAGTAGAATGACTGAAATAGATATGAAGGCTAATATTGCTAGATTAAAAGCTGATGTAGAAGGTTTAATCGTAATTATTAAAGCTGATGACAATGCTAAATTTAGCAATATTGTTGATATTTTAGACGAAATGTTAATTTGTAATATTGGACGTTATGCAATAGTAGATATTTCAGATCCTGAAATTGAATTAATCAAAAGTTCAGCAGCATCATTAAAAACAGCTGGAACAGTAAATAATTAAACACATGGCAAATACAAGTATATTTGATAACAATTGGGTTAATTTGGTCTTTGAAGGCCGAAACCAACAATATGGTGCCTTTGTGTTGCGTAAAAAAAGCAGCAACTATACCATCAAAGGTATCGTTTTTTCAATCATTGGTTTTTCTTTGGCAATTGCAGCTCCTGTAATTATTAATTACATAAAGCAACAAATACCAAAAGAGAACATTGTAGTAGAAGCGGAGGTAACTAAATTAGATGCGCCTCCTCCAATGGACGAAAGTACACCTCCACCGCCACCTCCTCCTCCGCCACCTCCGGTAAAGAGTACTATTAAATTTACTCCACCTGAGATAAAAAAAGATGAGGATGTAACGGAGCCACCTCCAACTCAAGTAGAGTTAGAAAAAGTAGATGCAGGTGCACAAACCGTAGTTGGTGATCCTGATGCTAAAGACGTATTATTAGAAGAGCCAGGAAATGGTGACGGTGAAATTTTATTAGAAGCAGAAATTAATCCTGAATTTCCAGGTGGAGAAGAAAAAATGTATGAATATTTATTAGCAGCGGTTGATTATCCACCAATGGCAAAAGAAAATAATATTGAAGGTAGAGTTGTGCTTCGTTTTGCTGTGATGGCTGACGGAAGAATTGACAATTTTCAAGTATTAAACAAACCTGCATTAGGTTGGGGTTGCGAAGCAGCTGTAGAAAAAGCAGTAAAAGGAATGCCAAAATGGAGTCCTGGACGCCAAGCTGGTAGAGCAGTTCCTGTTTATTTTACTTTGCCTTTTGTATTTAAATTAGACCAATAATTTATATATAACTATATTGGATAAGCTTGTAGAACATTTTGTTTTACAAGCTTATTTTATTTAAAAAGATACTGATGAGTCTAGAAGAAATAAGAGAGAAAAGGGAAAACAAAGTTGGAAATATTGTAAAATATTTTGGGGCAATTATGGGTTTGTTTTACTTAGTTTTAGGAATAAGTATTTTGTTAAATAAAGTACCATTATTAGTGAACGAAATAGTAAAATATACCCTTGGAACAGCCATGGTTTTTTATGGATTATTTAGACTTTTTAGAATATTAAAGAGCAATGATCAATGTGCAATGAGCAATGAGCAATGAGCAATGAGCAATGAGCAATGAGCAATGAGCAATGAGCAAAATTATTAAATTAAAGTAATTTATTGTATTAACATACTAACTTATCAACTAACAAACTAACAAACTAACAAACTAACAAACTAACAAACTAACAAACTAACAAACTAACAAACTAACAAACTAACAAACTAACAAACTAACAAACTAACAAACTAACAAACTAACAA
>CANGGG010000063.1 GCA_947453415.1 Bacteroidota bacterium
AACTGCCATTGCCGAAGGATTAGCGCATAGAATAGTAAATGGCGATGTGCCTGAAAATTTAAAAACAAAAAAGATTTACTCATTAGACATGGGTTCTTTAATTGCTGGCGCAAAATACAAGGGTGAATTTGAAGAGCGCTTAAAGTCGGTAGTAAAAGAAGTAATAGGTGCTGAAGGTGAAATTATTTTATTTATTGATGAAATACATACTTTAGTAGGCGCAGGTGGCGGTGGTGAAGGCGCTATGGATGCTGCCAATATTTTAAAACCAGCATTGGCTCGTGGTGAATTACGCAGCATAGGCGCTACCACTTTAGCCGAATACCAACGCTATATTGAAAAAGACAAAGCGCTAGAAAGACGTTTTCAAAAAGTATATGTTGAAGAACCAGATACTGAAGATGCCATTTCTATTTTACGCGGATTAAAAGAAAGATACGAAGTTCATCACAAGGTTAGAATTAAAGATGAAGCAATTATAGCTGCTGTTGAACTTTCGCAACGTTATATTTCCGACAGGTTTTTGCCAGACAAAGCCATTGATTTAATGGATGAAGCTGCTGCAAAATTACGTTTGGAAATAGATTCGGTTCCTGAAGAAATAGACCAATTGGACAGAAGAATTATGCAATTGGAAATAGAAAGAGAAGCCATTAAACGAGAAGGCGATAACGAAAAAGTAAAAAATTTAGCTGAGCAAATAGCCAATTTACAAGCCGACAGAAATGACTTAAAAGCAAAATGGCAAAGCGAAAAAGTAGTAGTTGATGGCATTCAAACTACTAAAAAAGAAATTGAAAACCTAAAATATGAAGCAGATCAAGCAGAACGTAATGGCGATTTTGCTCGAGTAGCAGAAATTAGATATGGTAAGATTAAAGATGCTGAAAAACGACTAGAAGAATTTAAATCAAAACTAAACGAAGCCCAAAATCATTCGCCAATGGTGAAAGAAGAAGTTACGGCAGATGATATAGCTGATGTGGTTGCTCGTTGGACTGGAATTCCAGTTACAAGAATGTTGCAAAGTGAGCGTGAAAAACTGTTGAATTTGGAAGAAGAATTACACAAACGTGTGGTTGGACAAGAAGAAGCCATTGCAGCAATTAGCGATGCCATACGCAGAAGTAGAGCTGGATTAAGTGATCCTAAAAAACCAATTGGTTCATTTATTTTTTTGGGAACTACTGGAGTTGGTAAAACTGAATTAGCAAAAGCCTTGGCCGAATTTTTATTTAACCAAGAAAGTGCTTTGGTAAGAATTGATATGAGTGAATATCAAGAAAAACATACGGTAAGCCGATTAATTGGAGCGCCTCCAGGATATGTTGGTTACGAAGAAAGTGGACAATTAACCGAAGCCATTCGTAGAAGACCATATTCAGTAGTGTTATTAGATGAAATTGAAAAAGCACATCCTGATGTGTTTAATATATTGTTGCAAGTTTTAGACGATGGCCGATTAACCGATAATAAAGGTAGAACAGCCAATTTTAAAAATACCATTGTAATCATGACATCCAATATTGGCTCACACATTATTCAAGATAGTTTTGAGCAAATGGAAAGTGAAGAAAGCGATAAAGACGCGATTACTGCCAAAGCTAAAAACCAAGTGATGGAATTATTGCGCAAGCAAATCCGTCCAGAATTTTTGAATAGAATTGACGATATTATTATGTTTACACCGCTTAACCGCGAAAACGTAAGACAGATTGTTAACTTACAGTTTGAAGGTTTAAAAGGAACTTTATTACACCAACAAATTGAATTGAATATTACCGATGAAGCATTAGATTGGTTGGCACAATTGGGTTATGATCCTCAATATGGTGCAAGACCTTTAAAACGAGTAATGCAACGCAGAATTTTAAACGAATTATCGAAAGAAATTTTAGCAGGAAATGTAAAAAAAGATTCCAATATTTTGATCAGTTTAGATGCTCATCAACAGTTTGTTTTTGAGAATAAATAATAATATAATTTATAAATCAAAAAGCCCATTTAAAATGGGCTTTTTTTAAATTCTTATTCCTTTTCCGCTAATTCTTTCAACTTTGCATTCATTTGGTTAAATCCATCAAGGGTATTTATTTCCAACATTTTTTTGAATAAAGGCACTAAAATTCCTTTGAATTTTTCGCTTTGTATAAACGTAGTTGTTCCGTTTTGGTTTTCAATTAATTTAAATTGATGTTCCCCATCGAATAAGCCAGGAAATAACAAATGACCCAACCAACGAAACTCATTATTTTTATCGTAAGCCAATACTTTTGGCGTAAAATTCATACCTTTTACGTTGGGTGGTTCAATGCGTGCTTTTATTTTATTGCCCACGGCAGCATTACCTGTTATTGATTTGATAAATGGATTCCAATTAGGGTAATTGTTAAAATTGGTCAAAATTGCCCAAACTTTATCGGGACTTGCATTGATAATAATTGAAGAGGTAATTTCTTTGGTCATGATTGAATTGTTTAAAAGGATTATGAAGAGAATTGTTTGTAAAAATTTCACTTGTTTTATTGCTTAATTGAACGGTACAAATGTGATTTACTTAACTCAGAAGTCTCTTGACAAATATCAAGAAACTAATGAATACTCTTTTTTCTTATACGGCTAAACGTTTCGGGAGTCATTCCAAGCATAGATGCAATGTATTGCAATGGAACTTGATTGAATAATTCCTTATTGTTTTCAAAAAATAATTGATATCGTTCATCAGCTGTCATTGATAAATGTGTAAAAACCCGATCTTCTAAAATGGTAAAACATTTGGTTATAAATAATTTTTCTATTTGGTGCCATTGAGGAACTAAAGTTCCAATTTTATTGTAATCTGTTTTATTAATAGTATATAATTCAGTATCTGTGAGTGCTTGAATATTCCATCTGGCAGGCGTGTCAAACACCATACTTGATAAATCGGTTACAAAATATCCTTTGCTCGAAATCCATTGCGTTATTTCTTTTTGTTCCGCATTTACATATATGCGGAGCAAGCCCGATTTGATAAAACTTAATTGATTACAGGTTTGATTTGTTTTTAAAAAGAAGTCACCTTTTTTTAATTGAGTAGCTTTAAACAATGAAGCAATTTGAGTTAAGTTGGTTTGGTTAACGCCAAAATAGGAATGAATATACTGTTCAAGTTCTGTCATGAAAATATTAAAAAAACTACAATTATTTAATGATACAAATATTAATAAAATTTATAATTAAATGCTTGAATAAAATAAATATTTTTCAATTCATACATCAATTTAAAAACCTTAAATTGCGAACTCAAAAATATTTAAATGAATAAAATTAATATTTCACTTTTTAGTTTAATGCTTGTCTTTGCTGCTTGCAGCAAAGAAGCTGGACCAACAGAAGATAAATGCGCAGGCTAGTTTGCTCCAAGTACAGTTACTAATTTATTAATAAGTATAGACCAAGACAAACAAATGGGTTTGGCTTCAGTTGCCGAAATTGAAAAAAATCCAACTGATTATCCTTTATTAGATTCAGCTAAATATCCTATTGCTTATGCTCATATCAACAGAATTACCAAGACAATTTTAGATAGCGGTGGAGTTTATTCAAAAGATGAATTTGCTTGGAGAGTAAAAATAATTAAAAGAGATGATGTGTTGAACGCATTTTGTACTCCAGGTGGATATATTTATGTATATACTGGTTTAATAAAATACCTTGACAATGAAACACAATTAGCTGGTGTAATGGGTCACGAAATTGCTCATGCTGACAAACGCCACAGCGCAAAACAAATGGTAGAACAACTTGGAGCTTCTACAGTAATTAGTATTTTATCGGGAGGTGGGCAGCCAGGTGCATTAAGTGGATTAGCCACGCAATTAATTGGGCTATCGTTTAGCAGAGCTGATGAAACTGAAGCCGATAAATTTTCGGTAAAATATTTAAATGGAACTAGTTATGACGCGAGAGGAGCAAAATACTTTTTTGAAAAATTAATAGCTACTGGTCAAAGTGGAACTACTCCAGCGTTTTTAAGTACACATCCAAATCCTGAAACTAGAGTAGCAGATATTACTGCAGTTTGGGAATGTTATGGAAGTAAAGTTGGACAAACTTTTGATGCACAATACATGCAATTTAAAGCTAGTTTACCATAGGTAAATGTTGAATTCATTTCATAAAAAAAGCGGAAAATTTTCCGCTTTTTTTATGCTTTTTACATTCCAAGTTTTTTACTTTCATTCCAAATTTCATCCATTTCGGCAAGCGACATGTCAATCATGTTTTTATTCATTGCTTTTGCTTTATCTTCAATGAACATAAAGCGGTTTCTGAATTTTTGATTAGTATATTCTAAAGCGTCATCAGGATTAATACCATTTTTGCGAGCTAAGTTTACCAAGGCAAATAGTAAGTCGCCAAATTCTTGCTCTGTTTTTTGTTTGTTATTAGGAATAATTAGTTCCTGTTTAAACTCCAATAATTCTTCATTTATTTTATCCCAAACCTGTTCAGGTGTATCCCAATCAAAACCAACTTGCGCAGCTTTTTCCTGTATTCTATAAGCTTTTACCAAACTTGGAATTCCTTTACTAACGCCACTTAACACCGATTTATTTCCTTCTTTTAGTTTTATTTGTTCCCAATTCTCTCTTACTTGTTCTTCAGTATCGGCTACCACATTTCCATAAATATGCGGATGACGAACAATTAATTTTTCACATAAAGAATTAAGCACATCAGCAATGTCAAAGTGATTTGTTTCGCTGGCTATTTTTGCATAAAAAATAATATGTAACAAAACATCGCCTAGTTCTTTTTGAAGCTCTGGCAAATCGTTGTTTACAATGGCTTCACTTAATTCATATGTTTCTTCTATTGTTAAATGTCGGAGTGATTCCAATGTTTGTTTTTTATCCCAAGGACATTTTGCTCTTAGTTCATCCATGATGGTGAGGGTGCGTTCAAAAGCTTTTAATTTATCGTGTAAGGAGTTCATGAAAGTATATTTTTATAATGTCAACACCAATTTTGATGCTGGTCAAATATATTGAATTAAGTATAATTTTCAAGAATGGAATTATATTAATAGTTAAAGTGATTTTGAAGGATGAAATATGAATTATAAAGAATGAAGGATGAAATATAAAGGATGAAATATAAATGATGAAGGATGAAGGATGAAGGATGAAATATTGTAATTTGGTTTTATAATAATAATTTGTATGTTTGATATTTAAACTTTATAAAAATATTAAAGTTATAATTTAAATAGAAACTATGTAATAATTTGATTAAAATATTTACCTATTGCAAAGCAAATAATAAAAAACATTTATAAAAAAAATGAATAGAATAGAAGCAATTTTAACATTAGACATGGATAATATTCCAAGTAATTTTCAAGAAATATTAAAGCACGAGCAAGAAATAGTTGCTAAGTGGAAAGCCGAAGGAATTTTAGAGCATTTGTTTTTAAGAGAAGCAAGAAATGGTGCTGTTTTAATATTTAAAGATATAGATGAAGAGCAAGTGAAAGAACTAATGAAAACTCTTCCGTTTTATCAACTAAAAAAGAGTATTGAATACTTGAGTTTGATTCAACAATTTTAAATTTTTAACAATAAATTGATGCAACTAAAATTTGCATTTTTATATAAATTCATTTATTTGCAAAGCATTATTATATAAGAAAAAAAAGAATTAAAATGAAAAAAGAAAAAATAATTTATTGGACGGCTACGTCAATCATCGGGTTATTTGAAGGAGTAATGCCCGCAGTTACATCTCAAACAGAATTAGCAAAAGAAGGAATAAGACATTTGGGCTATCCTCCCTATTTTGGAAATGCATTGATAATCTTTAAAGTTATGGGAGTTTTAGCATTAGTAATACCTCAAATTCCTAGAAGAATTAAAGAGTGGGCTTATGCTGGTTTTATATTCAATTTTCTATTTGCTAGCATCAGTCATGTAAGTGTAGATGGTATAGATGGACATACTTTTTTCCCATTAATTATACTTGGAATTTTAGTAGTTTCATACATATACTACCATAAATTAAACGCTGACAAAATATAATTGAGTGTAAAAACCACACTTGAACACAATGAACGAATTGCAAAAATGATTTTTGCAACAGTATATCCGCTTTACCTTACCAAAATAGAAAAAAAAGGCAGGACGAAAACGGAATTGAATGAAGTGATTACATGGCTAACGGGTTTTGACGATAATAAAATATTGGAATTGATAGCTGATAAAGTAACATTTGAAACAATGTTTAATAAGGCCAAAATAAACTCCAATGCAAACCTCATTACTGGTTTAATTTGCGGCTATAGGATAGAAGAAATTGAAAATCCTTTAACAAAACACGTGAGGTATTTAGACAAGTTAGTTGATGAATTAGCAAAAGGGAAAAAGATGGAAAAGATTTTAAGAATGCCCTAGACAAATAATATTTTAAATATCTGCTCCTTCATTTTTCTATTCTATTTACAAAACCAAATGATAAATAAAACAGTTTCCATTTCGCCTGATTTAACCAACGAAAAGTTGTTAAAAACTTTGATTGAAAATAGAACTATTTACAATTTGGAAAACTGTGAATTGAACTTATTTGAAACTTACCAAAAATCGGAATTAGTGCCTTTACAGTTCAATGATTTGGTGGTTACCAGTATGCTACGAGGCAAAAAAGTAATGCACCTTTTTGACAAAGAAGGCTTTGATTATTTGCCAGGGGAATCGGTTATTATTCCTGCAAATGTAGAAATGAAAATTGATTTTCCCGAAGCAACATTTGATAACCCAACGCAGTGTTTGGCATTGGCCATTGACCATAAAAAAATAAAAGATACGCTTAACTTTTTAAATGAGAAATATCCAAAGGAAGGACAAAATAATTTTTGGCAATTAGATGAAACCAATTTTTATTTTGAGAACAATGAAGACATGTCGATTGTAATTAATAAAATTATAAATATTTGTCAAAGCAATTCTATTTTTAAAGATACCCTTGCCGATTTATCATTACAGGAATTATTGGTAAAAATAGTACAATCACAAACTTTAAAGGGAGTAACAGAGGGAAATGTGAGAATTACAAATTTATCATTATTGCAAGTTGTTACTTTTATCAGAGAAAATATTACTAATAAAATTGAACTAAAAACCATAGCAAAAAATGCGGGTTTAAGCACCTCAACTTTATACCGACTTTTTAAAAATGAGATGGGAATTAGTCCGGTGGAGTTTATTATTTTAGAAAAAATAAAATTAGCAAAAAGATATTTAACCAATAAAGACATTTATATAAAAAATGTTTCGTATGAAGCCGGTTTTGAAGACAGTAATTATTTTATTAGAATGTTTAAGCATTACGAAGGCATTACACCAAAACAATATCAGCAGTTGCTTCACAAGAAGTAATTGAACTAATCTTCTACAAATTTTAAAGTTTCTAAATTATTTAATTCAGTAGGTGTAAACATTCTTGATTGAGTTAAGAAGCGTAAACCCATAGGAATTTCTAACGAAAAACTGGAGCCTCTGCCTTTAGTAATATGAATATTTAATTGGGTAAATTTCCAATATTCAAATTGATCTTTACTCATCCAAAAATCGCAACCTTCAATGGTTCCAATGCACACATCGCTTTGGCCTACTATGAAGTCACCTTTTTCAAAACACATGGGTTGTGAGCCATCGCAACAACCACCACTTTGGTGAAACATTAATTCACCAAATCTACTTTTCAAATCGTTCACAACTTCAATGGCTTCTGGTGTTATGGTTACTCTTGGTATCATTTTTTTTGTGTTGTAAAAAGGATTAGTTATAAATAAATTTTAAGCTTTTTTATTGATTTATTAGAGTTGAAAAGTTCCAGCGGAACGACCTTACGGTAGATGAAGAAAATGCACCCTTTATTCGAAAACCCCAAAACGTTTGCGCAAAGTCTTCGACTTTGCGCAAACGTTTTGGGGTTTTCAAGGTGTTTATTTGTCATTGACACCACCGGTTTCGCTAGTGGCTACCATAGGGTCGTTCCTACAGAACTTTCTTTTGTTACGGTAAACTATTTCAATAGATAAACGGATATTTGACTAAAAGAAACCTAATTTCTTTTTATCGTAAGAGATTAACATGTTTTTTGTTTGACGATAATGGCCTAACATCATTAAATGATTTTCTCTGCCAAATCCTGATTTTTTATATCCACCAAATGGTGCATGAGCAGGATATGCATGGTAGCAATTTACCCAAACTCTACCGGCTTGAATTGCTCTTGGAACTTGATATAATTCGTGTGCATCGCGAGTCCAAACACCAGCTCCCAAACCATATAACGTATCGTTAGCAATGGCAATTGCTTCTTCAGTAGTTTTAAAAGTAGTGACACAAACAACAGGTCCAAAAATTTCTTCTTGAAAAATACGCATGGAGTTATTTCCTTTAAATAGAGTTGGTTGAATATAGAAACCACCGGCTAATTCTCCCTCCATTTTATGAACATCGCCTCCGCATAATAATTCAGCACCTTCTTCTACCCCTAATTTCAAATACGATTGAATTTTTTCATATTGATCGTTCGAAGCTTGTGCGCCCATCATGGTTGAACTATCTAATGGATTGCCCATTTTAATAGCTTTAGTACGTTCAATTACTTTGCTCATAAATTTATCGTAAATACTTTCGTGAACCAAAATACGAGAAGGACAAGTACAAACTTCACCTTGATTTACTGCAAATAATACAGCACCTTCAATGGCTTTATCAAAGAAATCATCATCGTGATCGGCTACAGATGGGAAGAAAATATTAGGCGATTTACCACCTAATTCCATAGTAACTGGAATTAAGTTTTCTGATGCATACTGCATAATTAATCGGCCAGTAGTAGTTTCACCAGTAAATGAAACTTTAGAAATACGAGGTGATTGAGCCAACGGTTTTCCCGCTTCAGGACCAAAACCTGTAACTATATTTATAACACCAGCAGGAATTACATCTTGCAATAATTCCATTAAACACATAATAGAAGTTGGAGTTTGTTCAGCAGGTTTCATTACTACACAACAACCAGCAGCCAAAGCAGGCGCTAATTTCCAAGTAGCCATTAACAAAGGAAAATTCCAAGGAATAATTTGACCAACTACACCAAGCGGTTCGTGCATGACAATACTTACAGTTTTATCGTCATGCTCTGAAATAGTTCCTTCTTCTGCACGAATTACACCAGCAAAATATCGGAAATGATCAATACACAAAGGTAAATCAACGTTTACAGATTCTCTAATAGGTTTACCATTATCAATGGTTTCAATTACTGCTAACTCATCAAGATGAGCTTGCATAACGTCTGCTATTTTGTTTAAAATACCTGAACGATATGCAGCAGAAGTTTTGCTCCAAGTTGCAAATGCAATATGAGCGGCATCTAACGCTAATTCCACATCGTCCTTGTCGGATCTAGCAGCTTTAGTAAAAACTTTTCCATCTATCGGACTAATATTATCAAAATACTGTCCCTTAACTGGAGCTACAAATTTGCCACCGATAAAATTATCGTAATGGTCTTTAAATGTTGGTTTGTTGGTTGACATAGTAATTTTCTATTTTATTGAAATTCAAGAATAGGAGTTCTGTTTCTTTTTTAAACAGCACAATTCGTTCAAATGATAGCACTAAAGTTTTACGCAAGGTGTTTTGTATATAAGCACATTTTTTTTACTAAATAAATTGAATAAAAAAATGAAGTTATGACGAATAAAATACAATTTAAAAAAGGTGTTTTTTTTGACTATGATGATTTGAAAATAAAATTATATTTGTTGTAAGAAAAAAATATACGTTGCTTTATAAAACGAGTAACAAAAGATATAAAACGAAAATCAATGTCAAAGAATTTAAGTGAATTATCAGGAAGAAAAGGGTTGTCAAAAAACTTGTTTGAAGAACTTGGAATAGCTGCTGCTGAAACTGGAAGTCCTAGTTTAGAAAAGTTAGAAAGCATTAGAGAAGAATTTTTAGTTGGTAAATCAACAGTATATGGAACAGTATCGTTCTACGATTTTTTAAAACCCGAAAACCAAGGTAAAAAAGTATATGTATGTAACGGTAGCGCTTGTATGCTTGCAGGAACTCAAGAAGGTTTACATAAAAAATTAGGTGAAAATTATTCCGAAAATGAAATAGGTGAAATGTGTTGTTTGGGTCGTTGCCATGAAAATAACGCCTTTCACATTGATGGCCAAAACTATTCGGGAAATGACATTGATGCCATCAAAGACATCAAGGAAAATAAAATTATTTCGAAAGAAAAATACCATGTTGGCAGCATTGGAACTCCCATATTAACCAGTGAATACGGAGCAATTTCAGAATATTATAAAATATTTACTGATTGTATTTCAAAACCTGCTGATGAATTATTGAGTCATTTAAAAGATTCAGGATTACGAGGCCGAGGAGGTGCAGGATTTTCGATGGCTTTTAAATTAGAATCGTGCAAAAATGTAGTTTCAGAAACAAAATATATAGTTTGTAATGCCGATGAAGGCGATCCTGGCGCTTATTCCGACAGGTATATCATGGAAAATCGTCCACATGCTTTGCTCATGGGAATGATGATAGCTGGTTATATAACTGGCGCCAATTTTGGTGTGGTTTATATTAGAGGCGAGTATCCAGAATCGGTGAATATTATTGCTGATTGCATCAATAATTTAAGAAAAGAAAATTTACTAGGAAACAATATTCTAGGTTCAGGATTTGATTATGATTTTAAAGTAATCAAAGCGCAAGGAGCATATATTTGTGGTGAAGAAACTGCGTTGCTTTCATCTATTGAAGGACAACGACCAGAAGTTCGTGTAAGGCCGCCCTACCCTACTCAGCAAGGTTTATTTAACAAACCAACTGTGGTAAATAATGTAGAAACATTGGCCAATTTGCCTTTCATTTTTAAAAATGGTGGCAAAGCTTATGCAGCCATTGGCACTGCAAAATCATCGGGAACAAAATTGGTTTCTTTAGATGGAAATTTTAACAATCCTGGTATTTATGAAGTAGATATGGGAACGCCTTTATCGGTTGTTATCAACCAACTTGGCGGTGGATTTAACAAACCCATTAAAGCCATGCATATTGGTGGTCCACTTGGTGGATTAGTGCCTGTGAGTAAAATTGAAAATCTTTCTGTCGATTTTGATTCATTTGCCAAAGAAGGATTTTTGTTAGGACATGCTTCGGTGGTTTGTATTCCTCAAGATTTTCCTTTGATAAAATACATTGAACATTTGTTTAAATTTACTGCTCACGAAAGTTGTGGTAAATGTTTCCCTTGCCGTTTGGGTTCTACTCGCGGTTATGAATTGGTAGAAAAAGCACAGCAGGATGGTCATAAAATCAATTTGAATTTGATGAATGATTTATTGGAAACCATGGAAATTGGTTCGCTTTGTGCCTTAGGTGGTGGATTGCCATTGCCAATAAAAAATGCCATGAAATATTTTGAGAAAGAATTGGAAGAGTATTTTGAGAAATAATTGAAGAATATAGCCACAGATTAGAAAGAAATGATTTAGTCCGTGGTTGGTGTCCTCACCAATCACTCATAAATAAAATATAAAAAATATAAATCAAAAATTGTTGATGAAAACAGCATACATAAACGATCAAATATATTCAATCATTGATGGTGAAACCATTTTAAGTTTTACTCGAAGACATTTGGGAAAAGATTTTGTGCCTACGCTTTGCGATGCGCCTAATTTAGATCCTTTTGGTTCGTGTAGGGTTTGCAGTGTAGATGTGGCTTTAGTGGCCAACGGACCTGCAAAAGCTCAAGCTTCCTGTCATACACCTGTTATTCCAAACTCTTATATTTATACGCATAGCGATAGAATTACGAAGCTTAGAAAAAACATTGTTGAATTGGTGCTTACTGATCATCCATTAGACTGTTTGACTTGTGAGGTAAATAACAATTGTGAACTGCAAGAAGTGGCAGCCAAGGTTGGTGTGCGCGATGTTCGTTATCCGGAAGGAAAAAATCATTTAGATAGAAAAAAAGATTTGAGTCATCCTTACATGACTTCCGATTTTAGTAAATGTATTAACTGTTTC
The DNA here is from genome assembly GCA_947453415.1 of Bacteroidota bacterium. Classification (GTDB taxonomy): domain Bacteria; phylum Bacteroidota; class Bacteroidia; order UKL13-3; family UKL13-3; genus JAAFJM01. The sequence continues at coordinate 12,117 of CANGGG010000063.1, forward strand.
CGTTGTGTGCGTGCGTGCGATGAAGTACAAGGTGAATTTGTATTGAGCATGGCTGGCCGTGGATTTGACAGTCATATTGTAAAAAGTTTTGAGAAATCATTCTTCGATTCAGATTGTGTAAGTTGTGGTGCTTGTGCGCAAGCTTGCCCTACTTCGGCTATTAGCGATGTTTTTGAATCAAAATCAATTGTAGCTGATAAAAAAATCAGAACCATTTGTACCTATTGTGGTGTGGGTTGTAACTTAGAAGTTTCGGTTTTAAACGGACAAGTAAAATCAATTCAAGCTCCTTATGATGCAGCGGTAAATCAAGGTCATACTTGTTTAAAAGGACGTTTTGCATTTTCGTTTTACAAACATCCTGATAGAATAAGAACTCCTTTAATTAGAAAAAATGGCGTATTGGAACCGGCTACTTGGGACGAAGCTTATACTTTTATTGCTGATAAGCTAAGCGAAATAAAACAAAAACACGGACCAGATTCTATTGCAGGAATTTCATCGGCTAGATGTACCAATGAGGAAAATTACTTAATGCAAAAGTTTATTCGTGCTGTAATTGGTACCAATAATATTGATTGTTGCGCACGTGTTTGTCATTCGCCAACAGCATTTGGAATGCAAAAATCATTTGGAACTGGAGCTGCTACCAACTCTATCATTGACTTAAAACACACAGATTGTATCATGGTAATTGGAGCAAATCCAACCGATGCACATCCTGTTACTGGTGTTAAGTTAAGGCAGTTTGCCATGAAAGGCAAAACTACCATTGTAATAGATCCAAGAAGAATTGAATTAGCAAGATATGCAACTTATCATTTGCAGTTAAAACCAGGTACAAATGTGGCATTATTAAATATGATGTTGTATTTTATTATAACAGAAGGTGCGGCTGCAAAAGAATTTATCAATGACAGAACAGAAGGATACGAAGATTTTTGCGAGCAAATTTTAAAACTAGATATTGATGAGCTAGAAAAAATTACTGGCGTAGATAAAAACTTGGTAAAAGCAGCTGCATTGGCTTATGCCAATTCACCAAATGCCATGTCGTTCCACGGATTAGGAGTTACCGAACATTCGCAAGGTTCGTTTACCGTTATGCTTATTTCCGACTTAGCATTAATTACTGGAAATATTGGAAGAAGAGGTGTTGGAGTAAACCCATTACGTGGCCAAAACAATGTGCAAGGAGCAGCCGATATGGGTTGTCAGCCACACCAAGGTGCTGGTTACATGAGTTCTTATGATCCAGAAATAAACAAACACTATGAAGACTTTTATAAAACCAAAATTCCATTTGGTAAAGGATTGAAAATTCCTGAAATGTTTGATGCTTCCATTGATGGAAATTTAAAAGCACTTTGGTTAATGGGCGAAGATGTGGTGCAAACTGATCCAAACACCAACAAAGTAATTGCAGCCATGGAAAACTTAGAACTATTGGTAGTTCAAGAATTGTTTATGACCGAAACTGCTAAGTATGCCACGGTGATTTTACCGGGAGCTACTTTCTTAGAAAAAAGTGGCACATTTACCAATGGCGAAAGAAGAATTCAACGCGTTCAAAAAACGGTTGAACCCTTATTAGGAACCAAAAGTGATGGTGAAATAATGGTGGATATTATGAATAAAATGGGCTATCCACAAGCACCATATAATCCAAAAACAATGTTGGAAGAAATTTCGCAAATTGTTCCGTTTTTTGCTGGAGTTAAATGGGATGAATTAGGTGATAATGGTAAACAATGGCCAGTTAAAAAAGATGGAACAGATACTGAAATTTTGCACTTAGAAGAGTTTCAAAGAGGCAAAGGAAAATTCCATTATTTTGATTGGACAGAAAGCAAAGAAATTACCAAATACGAAAAAGAATATCCTTATATTATTACTACTAACCGCGAGTTAGAGCACTATAATTCAGGTACCATGACCAGAAGAACGGGTAATGTAAAAATATTGACTGAAGATGTGGTAATGATTCATCCGTTAGATGCTGAAAAACATTTTATAAGCAATGGTGATATGGTTTGTATTGAATCACCACGCGGAAAAGTAGATGTAAAAGCATATTTAACCGATGAAGTTAAACAAGGTATTTTAAGTACCACCTTCCATTTTCCTGAAGTAATGCTTAATATCATTACCAGTGATGAACACGACAGCGAAGCAATGTGCCCTGAATATAAAATTGTATCGGTAAATATTAGAAAAAGTAAAGGAAAGTATAAGGTTTAGTTGATAGCTGTCAGTTGATGGTGATAATATTTTAGTTCGTCATTGCGAGGTACGAAGCAATCTATTTGCTTATAAAAATTGCCACTCACGCTTTGGCGTGCTCGAAATGACAACCAAACTTTTAATATTTTTAATTTATTGAAACAACTATTCCATCACTCCAATTAACTTTTGACTAATATCAAAACCTGATTTACTTTCTTTTCCGTTTTGGTCGGTTTGTGTTTCTATGTTTTTACTTTTATAATAAACCAATCCCCTATTATTTTGGTAAACGCTCCATTGTTCAACACTAAAAATAAAATCTTCACTAAATTTTTCTGATATTTTTAAAGCATTGGTAAATGTGGTATCGGCATTGGTAAAATTTTCATTCAGCAAATCTATTTTAGTATTTACTCGTGATTCAGTGTTATATAAATTTCCGTTCCAAACCGTGTTTTTATTCAAAGGAAAAACCGCCTTTAAAAAGTTTAAATTATTAGCTGTATAAATCATTTGATTGTTTTTAAACTGTACAAAATGATTTTCAATTTCCATAAAACTATCTTGATTTTTATATTTGGCAAATCGCTGTAAGCGCCAAGTTTTAGTGCCATTTAAATCAATAAAACTATTCACAAACTGTGCTTTTAATTGAAAATGAAAAGTATCGACAGTAGTAGAATTACTATATGAAATGCTATCAACTAAATACAAATATTGCTTGGTACTGTCTATTGGAAAATAGCTGTAACCATTATCAATTAGAGTAGTTTCGGAATTGTTTTTACTACACGAAACAAATGAAAGCATGCAAGCAAAACCCAATATTTTAAAATAAAATTTCATTATGTACAAATGTAAATATAAATTCGAAAAAATAAATTCAAAATCCGAATTGTTTTAACTTTTGATTACAAAATGAAAAATTAGTAAATATTGATAAGAATATTTAGGATTTCGAATTTATTTTTTCGAATTTTAAGATTTAGTTTTTTGTTAAATGAAGCTATTCTTATTTCCATTTTTAAATTACTTTGCAAAAGAAATTTAAAGCCTAAAAATAATATATAAACTAAACCTGTTAAGCAACTTTTTATAAAATTTGTTTGACCTATAGCTGTAACCAGCAATAAAAAAATGAAGAAACTATTGCTTTTTGTATGTATCATTCAAATTACACTGCAAGCAAACTCGCAAGAAATAATGCTTACGGGAGGATTGGCCATGCCTTTGAATCCATATTCAGGGGAAGACATTACTGACAATTCAAACGGACATGCGTTGAATGGCTATAATTTAAAATTAGATTACGTTATTTTAAAGCAAAGCAGTTTGAATTTTAGCTTAGGTTTTCTTTACATTAACAACGGCTTTGATGTAAAGAATATAGAACGTCAATACAATACCATTTATTCTCAAAAATCGGTTTACACTTATTTAAAACCATATACAGGATTAGGATTTGGAGCAAGTATTTTGTTTTATTTTACCCCATTAAAAAGTAAAATAAAAGGATTCTCAAAAGTTTCATTAGGTCAATTATTTGTAAATTCACCCGAATACTCAATATCAGATAGTTTAGCCTATTTTAAAGTGCTTAGCAACAAATCAAATAGTATTTATTGGAGTTTAGGAGGGGGAATAGAATACAGTATTTCGCCACAATTATCATTGATAGGATTTGCTGAATATTTTTACTCTAAAGTAAATTTTGGCAATTTTAGAATTAGCAATATTAGTGGACAAGTAGGTACTATCATTAGCACAAAGTCAAACGAGCAAGCACTTGAAAGTTTGAATATAAATATTGGTTTGAGTTATAAAATTTATCAAACAATAGAGCATTTTAAAAGAAAAAAATCAAAAACAATTACACCAGAATTTTAAAAATTTTCTATAACAATTTCATTAATTCAATCATTCCATCGGTGGCTTTTGCCTCTATAAAATGAATATTTTGAGTTCGAGAAAAAGGCACTTTTTTAGGATCAATTACATATAATTGTTTTCTTGTATCAAAATACTGAACCAATCCTGCAGCTGGATAAACCTGCAAACTAGTTCCAATTACTAACATTATATCTGCTTCTTCTACTAACTTAGTTGCTAGTTCTATATTGGGAACCGCTTCGCCAAACCAAACTATATTTGGTCTTAATTGCGAACCAAATTCACACCTATCGCCCATCAAAATTTCTTCGCCTTTTATTTCATAAATTAAACTGTCGTCATATGTACTTTTGGCTTGAGTAATGAGTCCGTGTAAGTGTAAAATAGATGAACTTCCAACTCGTTCGTGCAAATTATCTACGTTTTGAGTAATGATTTGAACCTCGTACTTTTCTTCTAATTGCTTTAATAAAAAATGCGCATTGTTGGGTTCAGCTTCCAAAACATTTTTCCTGCGTAGGTTATAAAAATTTTGCACCAAACGCATATTTGCTTGCCAAGCCGCAAGAGTAGCTACATCTTCTACATGGTAACCTTCCCAAAGTCCGTCACTGTCTCTAAAAGTTTTTAAACCACTTTCAGCACTAATTCCAGCGCCACTTAAAACTACTAGTTTTTGTTTCATTTATTCTAAAATTTAAAGATTGCGAAGATTAGAAAATTTTATGGTTTAGAAAATCACTGCAGTTATTGAATTATTAGCTTAACAACTTAAACAAATATTTCCCGCGGATTTCGTATATTACCGCAGATGTTTTCGAACATTTTCGGAATCAAAATTTTTAAGATTTTAGGATTTTTAAGATTTCTAATTTTTCAAATTATCTCAAATGGTAAAGGTTTTTATTTATTGCTAATTCAAAATCCAAAATCTAACATTCAAAATTCCATTTCACAAATCACAATTCACAAATATTTTTCACTATAATTGCCTACATGAAAAAACTTTTTACATTCATAGCAATTTGCTTTACTAGTGCTAGTTTATTGGCACAAACTTACGATTATAGAAGTTTGCAAAATCCTCATTATTGGAAAAACAAAATGCCAAATGGTGCTTATTGGCAACAAGATGTATTGTATAAAATCAAAGCTAATTTAGACGATAAAACCGATATTATAACAGCCAGTGAGGAATTGACTTACTACAATAATTCACCCGATACTTTGACTTTTGTATATTTCCATTTGTACCAAAATGCGTTTGTAAAAGGTGCGTATTTAGAAAACTTAAACTTGGCGAATAATTTTAAACAAAAGTTTGGAAAATATGAAGCTAACGGGCAAGGAACAACCATTGAAAACATATCGGTAAACGGTGTAAATTTAAAAACCAGTTTAGATAATTCCATTATCAAAGTTTGGTTAACCGAACCTATTTATCCCAACGGGCAATGCACATTCAAT
>CANGGG010000064.1 GCA_947453415.1 Bacteroidota bacterium
AACAATGTGTTTTTGTTAGCAAGCTGTTCCTATAAATGGGAGCATTTTTTTATTAAACCTAGCTTCGCTTATAGTCATTTAAATAATTTGAAAAATAAGCAAACTCAATTTCAAACAGGAGCTGAATTGTTATTTGATATTAATAATAATGAGACATTAGTATTCGGTTTAGGTATTTATCATTTTAGTAATAATAATTTATTAAGCACTTTAATTAAACCTTCTGTTTCATTTGTTATCAATGATGAATTGTCTGTTACCGCTGATTATTTTTATGCAAATGCGCGTAATTTTTCAGATCAAGATGGATATATTATTTATAATTCAGTTGACAAGACTTATGACAGAATAAATTTTATTCTTAAATACGAATTTGCTAATAATATATTTATATATACTATTTATCAAAATGAACATAAACAAGACTATAAAACCAATTATAATTATACATTTAATTCACTTTTTTTAGGAATAAAATATAACCTTTAACCACCATGAAAAAATCAATCTTCATTCTTGTATTTAGCTTAACTGTTACCTTAGTTCATGCACAAGAAGATAAAATTAGAGGCGCTTTTGCCGCAAGCATAGAATTGGAAAGCAAATTAAATTATTCTCAAGCCATTACTAAAATAATGGAAGTTTATAACCCCAATTCTTACGAAATAAATATTCGTTTGGGTTGGTTAAATTATTGTGCTGGGTTACATAAAGAATCTAAACAATATTATGAAATAGCCATGAATTTAATGCCGTTTTCAATTGAAGCAAAGTTTGGATATATTTATCCTCTTACTGTTTTGGGTGAATGGGATAATATTGTATTTCAATATCAATCTATTTTAAAAATAGATCCTCAAAATAGTTATGCTTTATATGCATTAGGAATGGTTTATTACAATGGTAAATTATATGAAAAAGCATATAAATGTTTTTCTCTTTTGGTTAACTTATACCCTTTTACATATAATGGTTTGCACATGTTAGCATGGACAAACTTCCGTTTGACAAAATACAAAGAAGCAAAACAACTTTTTAATAAAGTATTGCTTTTAGCACCAAACGATGCTTCTGCATTAGAAGGAATAGCCTTAATTAAGTAAAAGATTGTTCAACACTGTTGAAGTTGAAAACTTTAACAATATGTTTTAAGCATACTTACTATTTAACATATAATCACCTTACCGATTATTCGGTATCATAATCTTCAATGCTTAATTCTAAATTCAATAATAAATGAATTTCATTTTGCAGAATAATGACCTAAATATTTTTTTGTTAAATAAAACTGTATTAATTATGTGGCTTAAATTTATATCATTATGATTACGATAATAAACCGAAAATTTTTACCAAATAAGTTAAAAGTTAACGCTTGGGACGTATTAGCTTCTTACTTTAATGAATTATTAGTTAGAGAAATAAATGATAAATCAGCATTAGAAAAATGGCTGTCAGACAGAAGTGAATTGGAAGCTTTTGTAAGTGAAGATTTGGCTTGGCGTTATGTAAAAATGACCTGTGATAGCAATAATAAAGACCTTGAACAAGCATATTTGTTTTTTGTAACCGAAATTGAACCACAAATTTCACCTATATCAGATCAGTTAAATAAAAAATTGGTAGCATGTAGTTTTATAGATGAATTAGACCATGATAAATACTTTATTTACCTGAGAGGAATTAAGTCAGAAATAGAAATATTTAGGGAGGAAAACGTGCCATTAATGGCCGAAATAGCTACCGAAAGTCAAAAGTATGGTAGCATTGTTGGTGGTTTAAGTGTTACCATTGATGGTAAAGAGTTAACGCTTCAGCAAGCAGCTAATTTCTTAAAAAATACTGATAGGGCAAAACGTGAAGATGCATTTTTGAAAATAAATGAAGTTCGTGCCGCTCATGCACAAGAGTTAGACGATTTATTTGATAAGTTAATTGTACTAAGAAATAAAGTAGCTTTAAACGCAGGTTTCAATAACTTTAGAGATTATATGTTTGCTGCCCTTGGTCGCTTTGATTATAAGCCCGAAGATTGTTTTGCTTTTCATGAAGCCATTCAGTTAGAAGTTTTACCTTTGGTAAAAGCATTTAACGAAGTGAGAAAAAAGGAACTTGGACATGATTTAAAACCGTGGGACATGGAAGTAGATACCAAGAACCGGGAGGCCTTAGAGCCATTTACAAGTGGTAAAGATTTAATTGATAAAACCGAAAAATGCTTTAGAAAAGTAGATGATTATTTTGCATGGTGTATAGAAACCATGGACAATATGGAGCGCCTTGATTTGGAAAGTAGGAAAGGCAAAGCACCAGGAGGTTATAATTATCCAATGGCAGAAACAAGTGTTCCTTTTATATTTATGAATGCTGCTTCTTCAACCCGCGATGTGGAAACAATGTTGCATGAAGGAGGACATGCTGTTCATTCGTTTTTGAGTAAAGACTTAGAATTAGCAGCATTTAAAAATTGTCCTAGCGAAGTAGCTGAATTAGCCAGCATGAGTATGGAACTAATTAGTTACGATGGACAAGATGAATTTTATACAAATCAAGAAGATTTTAACCGTGCCAAAGAAGAACATTTGGAAGGAATTATTAGAATTTTACCTTGGATTGCCACCATTGATAAATTTCAACATTGGATATACACAAACCCAATTCACACTGCACAAGAACGTAAAATGTATTGGGTTGAGCTAAGCAAAGAGTTTGGTACTGGAATGGTTGATTGGACAGGATATGAAGCTTTACAAGCTTATTCATGGCAAAAACAATTGCATTTGTTTGAAGTGCCATTTTATTATATTGAATATGGAATGGCACAGTTAGGTGCCTTAGCAGTATGGAAAAATTATATTGCCGATAAACCAACTGCATTGGCTCAATACAAATCAGCTTTAAGTTTAGGTTATACCAAAACCATTGGCGATATATATAAAACTGCAGGCATTGAATTTAATTTTACGGCTCCTTATATCAAACAATTAATGGAATTTGTAAAAGTTGAATTGAATAAATGTAATTAAGAAATTCGAATAATTAAATGATTCAAAAAAAGCCTATTGAAATATTTCAATAGGCTTTTTTTGAATTTTCTCTTTTATTTATTTTATAATAGTAATTTTCTTGACCATTAAATGTTGGTCGCTTGAAATTTTTAATAAATAATTTCCTGAATTTAAATTTTTAGTATCTAAAACGGCATTTGTAATACCAACTTTTAAAGGATGTTTTTGAATTAAAGTACCTATTAAATCATACAATTCAATATTGATATTTTTATCAGAATTACTTAAATTTTGAATATTGATAAAATCGCAAGCAGGATTTGGAAATATTGAAATTGAAAGGAGTGTTGTTATATCAATGTTATTTGATTTCATACTACATGAATCAGAAACCAAATTAATAGCTTCAATAGTTTTGCCTGGTATAAGTGTACGACCATTAAATCCACTATAATTATTTGGATAAAAAATACTTCTAAAAACAATGTTTTGAATTGCATTTGCACCTTGTGCAATAATACCTGAGTTTGATACGGGACTACTATATTTCCAAACCGTTTTTCCCGTTGAATCAATTTCAATAAAAGTTCCAACGGGTCCATTAGTAACTAATACATTTCCATTTGGCAATTGTTGAGCTCCAGAAATATTACCTGCACTTAAATTTTTAGTATTTCCATCATTATATTTCCAAGAAGTTGTAGTTGGTAAATACGGAAGAGTGGGTACGTAATTATATCCAATTACTGGTGGATTAATAATTTCAACGGTTGAATAATCACCTCCAGTACGATTTAATCCATTATTGAATATCATAATTTGATTTTCATAAGGTAAACCTTTTTCAAGCCATCTTGCATTGTGTTGACCAAATAATTTTTGATCGGCAGCGGTTCCATTTTTATATGCTTGTGGATTTCCCCAACGATAAATTAAATCACCACCTTTACCCGATTTTCCTCCTAAATGACTTGCAGCTTGAATTGTAGTTGTGCTGTGATCTATTATCCAAACTTCATTGAAATTATGTGCGCTTAAAAGAATTTGATCAAGTTCCGAATTGTAATCTACAGAATTAAAGTGGATCCAATCTGTTTTTGCAACACCAGCATTGTAATTTATATTCAATAATTGTGGATTTGAACTAACTGAACCATAATTTGATTTTGTACTATCAAAATCTTGAATTAAATGATCCCATAATTTCCATTCCCAAACTATGTTTCCACCATTTAATCCAACAGGTTGAATTTCTGAAATTTTTTCACTCCAAACTACAGATGAAATTAATGATGGATTTCTACCTTGTTCTATCGCTTGTGAATTTGTTTTTAGTTCCCACACTATTAATAGTACATTTCCATTTGGTAAAGGCTTAATATCATGATGCTGACAATTAATAGAATCTGAAAAAATATAACTCCATGTTACATTCCCATTCCAATCTGTTTTTTCTATTAAACCTCCTGTACCAGCGGTATTGAAATTTGGATTGTTAATATTTCCAGTACGAAGTAAAGAACCATCTGGTAATAAATAACATGATAGGGCAGGGGTGTTATTACTTGTCCATGTTTTTACTTGTTTGCCACACTTATTTATTAAATAGGTGTTTTTACTTTTCATGGGTGCAAATAATACATATCCACTGTCAGTTGATCCTGAATCTCTTTGAATTAAACCAACAGTTGATTGTGCATTTAATAACGAGCATGAATAAAATAAAAATGCAAGGCTAATTATTTGTTTTTTCATTTATAATTTTGAATTTATTTTATGACTAATTTGAATGTTAAAGGTTGCAATTTTAAAAATTACAGCAATTTAAATAATCAACCTTTAACGTAATTTAAAGGTATAAAAAACGGCAGAATTTTTTTCTATAAAATACCGGCTATAATACTTTCAATTTTTACTCCTTCAGCTTCGGCACGATAGTTTTTAATTAAACGGTGGCGAAGAATATTTAAAGCAATTGCTTTTACGTTTTCAATATCTGGTGAATATTTCCCATTTAATAATGCATGTGCTTTTGCTCCAATAATTAAAAATTGTCCAGCTCTTGGGCCCGCACCAAATTCAATGTATTTCTTAATTTCTTCAGAAGCAAAAGGACTATCAGGACGAGTTTTACTCACCAATTTTACAGCATATTCAATTACATTGTCTGCAACTGGAGTTTTACGAACTAATTCTTGAAAGGCTAAAATGTCACTACTATGAATAATTTTATTCATTTCAACTTTATGGTTACTCGTAGTTTTTTTTATAATTTCAATTTCTTCTTCATAAGTAGGATAATCCAAAAATACATTAAACATAAAACGGTCTAATTGTGCTTCTGGTAATGCGTAAGTTCCTTCTTGTTCAATAGGATTTTGCGTAGCTAAAACAAAAAATGGATTTGGTAATTGATGTAATTGACCATTAATAGTAACCGTTTTTTCTTGCATAGCTTCTAATAAAGCAGCTTGAGTTTTAGGTGGAGTTCTGTTTATTTCATCTGCCAAAATAATATTAGCAAAAATAGGCCCGCGAAGAAATTGAAATTCGCGTTTTTCATTTAATATTTCACTTCCTGTAATATCACTTGGCATCAAATCGGGTGTGAATTGAATGCGGTTAAAATCTAAATCAAGTACCTGGCTTAATGTTTTTACCAAAAGTGTTTTTGCTAATCCTGGCAAACCAATCATTAGTGTGTGTCCATTACTAAAAATAGAAATCAAAAGTGCTTCTACAATTTGATCTTGACCAACTATAACTTTACTAATTTCTTTTTTTAACTCATTATATTTTTGGTGTAAAGCATCAGCTGCAGCTACATCGTTAGGATATGACATGTTTTGTAAATAGGGTTTAATTGATTAATAAATTTATTGATTGTGACTTTCCCATGAAAGTAAACTTGGGCAAGTTTTATACTCATCAGCTATTTGAACATAAAACTGTTTACGGTTTTTATCTATCCAATGTGCCAATGTTTTTTGTTTTTTGTCTTGTTCAGCCGCTATTTGCATTTTCTGATAATCGTCTCTTAAATTAGCTATATGTGGCTTACTTTCTGTTTTTAAATACAACACTCGCCAAACTTTAATTGGTTCGCCAGTTGCACTTTGAATGGTTGTTAATTCAGCATCACTAATTTGTCCTGGTGTTAAATTTTGAACAATTAAAAATACGTCTTTTGGTAATTCGTCAACAGGAATTTTTGTATTACCAGTATTCATATCAGATAAAAAACCACCACGAGCAGCGGATTTTTTTTCAGTACTGAATTTCTTAGCGGCATTTGAAAAGGAAATACTATCTATTTTTATTAAATTAACAATTGAGTCAAGGAATAAGCTAGTTGATTGAATATCGGCTTTATAAATTTGTGGACGAATTAATATATGTCTGGCGTTTACTTCCTCACCACGTCTTTTTATAGGTTGAATAATGTGATAACCAAACTTAGTTTCAATTATTTTAGAAATACTATCTTGAGGAGTTTTAAACGCAGCTGCCTCAAATTCTGGAACCATCATTCCTCGTCCAAAAAAACCTAATTCACCACCTTGAACAGCACTTCCTTTGTCGTCACTATAAATTTTAGCAAGGGTTCTAAAATTATCACCATTTAATAATCGATCGCGAAGTTCTGTTATTTTTTGAAAAGCAATATCCTTGGCTTCTTTTGAAACTTTTGGTTCAATAATTATTTGCGAAACTTCTACTTCAGCGCTGTAATAAGGGAGACTATCTTTATTTAATGAATTGAAAAATGTTTTGATATCGGTGGGAGAAACTTTTATGTCTTTCAATATTTTTTGCTGCATTTCCTGCATTAATAAACTAGTTTTTATTTTATCACGGTAGTTTTGTTTTATTTCTAAAATAGTTTTACCATAAAACTCCTCTAATCCTTTTTCTCCTCCAAATTGTCGGGCAAAATATTGAATTCTCTGTTCCAATTCACCATCTATTCTTTCATCAGAAAGGGGTAAGCTATCAATTTCTGCTTTAGTTGAAAGCAATTTTTCAGTTAGTTTTTGTTTTAGAATATCACACCTAATGCTATCATTTCTTTTATCTGGATATTCCTTTAAAAACTGTTGGTATTCAAATTCTATTTCTGAATGTAAAATAATTTTGTCGGCAAATACTCCAACTATTCCATCAATTGTTTCGCCAGAACCAGGTTGGGCAATACATGTATTTAACATCCCGAAAACTATCAAGATAAATGCAGTAAAAAATACTGATAATTTAATTGAATTTAACACGTTTATTTATTATTAATTTATAGGAATTTTACTTTTAATTTCTCCATTGCAAAACAAAATATAATCTTGTTTTAAATGTTAAAGAGATTGTCTCATCACAAAATCTTGGGATGAAGCAATCTCTTTATGTATATATTTCTTTATTTAATGACTAAAACAATCCTTTTACAGCATCATCATTAACAGTAATATTGTATTTACTTCTTAATTCCTTGATCCAATCTTTTTCTAATTGGTTTTGATATTCGCTAGTTGCCATTCCTTTGGCTTCTTTTAACGTTTTAGTTTCACTATTTACTACACCGTTAACAATATAAAATTTAAAACTACCTTCTGCATTAGCAATATCAACTATTCCTTTTTTGTCCCAAAGCTTATCAGCAGTGGCATCAGATCGTTCACTTTTAACCTCTTTGCTGCTAATTGTTCCTGCAATTTTTTTATTTAATTTTTCAAAAACTTCTGATTGTGATTTCCCCTTACTGAACATTTTTACAGCTTCAGCTTTGGTTTTTTCATTTAAGCAAGTATAAATAGCATATGAAACTCTTTCTTTCCAATTATAATTGCTTTTATTTATTTCATAAAATTTCTCTAAGCCAATTGTATCACTTACCGCTTTACTCCAAACTTTTTTATCGGTTAAATCAAACAATAAAATTCCATCATTATACTCTTGCATTACATTTTTAAAATCTTCGTATTTATTTCCTAAAATTGATTCTTCGTAAGCCAAACATTTATCGTTAGCCCAGTTATGAAATAAATTTTGAACAGCCATTAAAATAGATGCTTTTTCTAATGGTTGTTGATTTGCTTTTAAATAACTTGCAAAATCCTTAACAGAATAAGTAGCATTTCCTATTGAAAACAAAGGATTGGTGCTTATTTTTTCTTCATCGTATGTCCAAGCAGCATTGATAAAGCTAGAGTCTAATGTATTTGCAAATGTTTTTAAATTAGCAGTATTTTCTTTGTAATTGTTTTCAGCTTTTACTCTTGTAACAACAGCAGCTTTTGAACTTTCAGAACGAGAATCTTTATTTGTTTTTTGTTTAATTACGTCTTGTACATCTTTAAATTCTCCAAGTGGTCGTTTTTCAATCAATTTGATAATATGAAAACCGAAATTAGTTTTAAATGGTTTTGATACATCTCCTAAATTTAAAGAAAAAGCAGCATCTTTAAATTCCTCAGGATAACCGCTTAAACTAGCCATCCAATTCATAACACCTTTGTTTTTACTGCTAGCTTCGTCTTGACTATATTTTTCCGCCATTGCTTCAAAAGTTTCACCATGTTTTAGTAAACCATATATTGAATCAATTTTGTTTTGAGCATCTTGAATTTGTTCTGGAGCTGCTTCATATTGATTTCTAATCATAATATGTGCTAATTTAACCTCTCCTCTTGCCTCACGCTTATCATTTACCCTTAATATATGGTATCCAAATTGAGTTCTAAAAGGCATTGATATTTCGTTTTTGCTGGTTTTATATGCATTGTTCTCAAATGCATAAACCATTTGGAATACTGTAAACCAACCTAATTTTGAACCTTGTTTTTTTGCTGAAGGATCTTCAGAATATTTGCTAGCTAATGAATCAAAATTTTCACCTTTCAAAGCACGTTTTCTTAAATCTAATAGTTTGTTATATGCTGCTAAAGTATCGGCAGGACTGGCATTTTCATTGCAAAACAATAAAATATGTCCACCGTTTATTTCAGTTTTCATGCGCAGATAGGCTTCTTGCATTAAAGTTTCACTTACTTTTTTGTCTGTTAAATATGGATTTGCTAATTGTTTTCTGTAACCAGCTAATTCCGTTTTGAAATTGTTATTTGTATCCAATTTCATTGCTTTAGCTTCCTTTACCTTCAGTTTAAAATTAATATAAAGTTCCAAATACTCACGTACTTCTTTCTCTGATAATTTATCCTTATTGGTTTTGTTTTTATAAAGCAATCTTTCAAATTCGTTCTGGAAAACGGTATCGGTTCCATAAACAAAAACAACTGGATTTGGTTTAACAGCGGGAATTACTTTTACAGCTGTAGCCTTACTTTTTTTGCCTTTTTGAGCAAATGTTTGACTCGTAATTGATAATACTAAAAATGATAATGCGAATGTTGCAATTTTCTTCATAAACTGTTTTATTTCTATTTTATTTAAAAGGATTGCAAAAATATAATTTTTAAATAGGCTTGCAAGTTTTAATTAGCATTTATTAAACTCTATTGTGTTTGTTTTTAATTGTTTATAAAAATTACAAATTTTAAACAATTTTTATTTTTATTTGCGAGTCGTGGAAATAGCCCTAACCTTCTTACTTTTTTGCTTTGTTTGCTTGCAATTTACCCTTTTTGTTTCATTGTTAAATATTCCAAAACAAAATCGTATTTTCATGGCAAATGACCAATATCCCAATATTTCAATTTTAATTGCTGCTCGCAATGAGGAAACTAATATTATTGATTGTTTAAAATCGTTGGAGTTGTTGGATTATCCTAAAAATAATATTGAAATTTTAATAGGTAACGACCAATCAACCGATGAAACCGAACATTTAATTACCGAATTTATTCAAGGTAAACCAAATATTAAGTTAATAAATATTCCAAATCAAATGGGAAAAGCTAAAGCAAAAGCCAATGTTTTAGCTCATTTGTTTGAAAATTGCACCCATGAAATTATTTTTGTTACAGATGCTGATATTCATGTAAATGCAAATTGGGTAAAAAGCATTGTTCCCTATTTTAATAACCCCAAAACAGGAATTGTTTCAGGAACAACTATTGTAAGTGGAAAAGGTTTTTTTGCTAATATGCAAAGTATTGATTGGTTGTATTTTTCGGGATTGCTAATTGCATTTGATAATTTAGGACTTAAAAGTACTGCCGTAGGCAATAACATGGCTGTTAGTAAAAAAGCATATTTGGCCACTGGTGGATATCAAAATTTGGACTTTAGTGTAACTGAAGATTTAGCATTATTTACAGCTATAAAAAATAATGGTTATGAATCAATTAATTTATTGGAAAACGATAATTTAAATCAATCTAAAGCGCAATATTCTTTGATAAATTTTTTGCATCAACGAAAGCGTTGGTTAATTGGAGCACAAGGATTAAACTTAAAATGGAAAGCTATTTTTATGCTCATGGCACTATTTTACCCCATGCTAATTTTATTGTTTTTTTATAATACAAAAAACGCCATTACAATTTGGATTTGCAAATTGTTATTACAGTTTTTTATATCAATAATTATTTCATTAAAACTAAAAAAACTTCCAAATATTTTTTACTTAATATTATTTGAAATTTATACTTTTATCAGCACTTTTATTGTTTCAATTTTTTATGCTTTACCCATAAAAATGATTTGGAAAAATAGGAAATATTAATTTTATAACATGATAAGCATTCAACAATATACATTCAACGAATTTCAGGAAAATACTTATGTATTATTTGACGAAACCAAAGAAGCAATTATTATAGATCCGGGCTGCATGTACAAACATGAGGAAAATGAATTAGCTCTTTTTATTCGCAATAATCAATTAAATGTTGTAAAATTATTAAATACTCATTGTCATATAGACCATGTGTTAGGCAATGATTTTGTAATGAATACGTATAAAATTCCATTGTATTTACACCAAGAAGAGTTAAAAACATATAATGATACCAAACGATGGACAGTCATGTTTAATATGCCCGATATTATTATTCCCGAAAACTTAATTTTTATTGATGAAAGCACTGAAATTATATTTGGAAATTCAAAGCTAACTTGCTTATTTGTTCCCGGACATTCCATTGCAAGCATTGCATTTTACAATAAAGAACAACATATTTTAATTGGTGGCGATGTAATATTTAATGGCGGAATTGGAAGAACTGATTTGCCAGGAGGCAATTTAACAACCTTATTACAGAGTATTCAAATAAAAGTATATACCTTGCCAAACGAAACCATTATATACAGTGGACATGGTGAAACAACCACTGTAGGTTTTGAAAAACAAAATAATCCATTTACCAAAAACCTAATAGCATGATTCAATACATTATAGTTGGAATTTTATTTTTAGCAGCCATTTTTTTTATGGTTTATAAATTAGTTTTATCAAATAAAAAAAGTAATTGTGGTGATGGAAATTGTGCTTGTAAGTAATTTTAGGATTGAAAGATTGAAAAATTACAAGATTACAAGATTAAAAGAATATAGGATTATAAATACATTTCGATTAGTCCGTTGATTAATTATATAATTTAAAAAATATTAATTTGCTAGTAGCCAGATGCCAGTTGCTAGCAGCCAAATGAATAAATGAATTTAAATACAAATAAATACGAAACTTCGTTAATGGTTAGGCCAGACGATATAGACATGAATAACCATGTTCATAGCAGTAAGTATATGGATTATGTGTTATTTGCTCGTTACGATCAAATGGAGCGTTGCTACAAAATGAGTATGGACGAATTTATTAAAACAGGTTTTACTTGGGTTATAAAAAGTACATTCATTGAGTATAAACGTTCGTTGCTTTTAGGCGAAACTTGCCATATATTTACTTGGCTTGAAAGCATGGAAGGAAATAGTTGTAAAGTTTGTTTTGAAATAAAAAAAACCAACGGAAAAGAAAGTTGTACAGGCTATTTTATTTACACCATGATTAATTCAAATACTGGTAGATCGGAAAAAGTTCCACAATGGATAATTGATAGGTATTCAATTTAAAAAAATATATAAAAACAAAAATGAGATACGTTTTATTGTTAATAGTTGTAAGTTTTATTATGGGAAGTTGTAGGAAAGACGAAGTTTTTACTTCTGCACCTGTAACACTAAATTTCAGTACCGATACGGTTGATTTTGATACTATATTTTCCCTTAAAGATACCAATTCATTAACAACTCCAAAGTCTATTACCTTGCGACTGATCGTTTCAAATCCTAACGATAATGCAGTAAAAACTAACATTGAATTAGAAGGAAATTTATTAAGTATTTTTAAAATAAATGCTGATGGAATTCCTGGTTCTGGAAATTTACAGCAAATAGAAAATTTAGAAATTAGAGGAAAAGACAGTGTTTATATTTTTATTCAATCATACATAAAACCCGATTTGGTAGATGAATTTTCTGTAGCTGAAAATTTAATTTTCAATACCAATGGAAACAAACAAAGTGTTGTTTTATTGTCGTACGCTTTAAATGCCAATTACTATAAAGAGGAAACTTTTACAAAAAACACTACTTGGTCTGATGCAAAACCATATGTAATTTATGATGATATTTTAGTTGAAAAAGGAGTTACATTAACCATCAATCCTGGTGTAAAAATATACAATCACAATAATTCAACCATTTATGTAGCTGGAACTTTACTTATTGATGGAACAGTTGATAATCCTGTAGTTTTACAAGGCGATAGATTAGATGATGCTTATAAAGAAGTTCCAAATCAATGGAATGGAATACGTATTTTACAAACCAGCATAAATAATAAAATTAATGGTGCTATTATAAAAAATGGATTTGTTGGAATTAGGGTTGATTCATTGGCAAGTAATGCCAATCCAAAACTAACATTGACCCAAACTAAAATATTTGATATGGGCGCTGTGGGTTTGTTAAGTTATTCGGCATATATTAAGGCAGAAAATAATTTGATTAGCGACTGTGGTCAATATGCTTTCTTTGGTGATTTAGGCGGAAGATATGATTTTACTTTTAACACATTTGTAGCACTAGGAGGAGGAACAACTGGAAGACAAAATGCTACTTTTACTTTAACCAATAGACCATACAGAAATGAAGCTGGAGCCATTGTAAAGGTATTTCCATTGAGTTATAATTTACGTAATAATATTATTTGGGGAAGTAATGATGATGAAATTAATTTTGTGAGAGATGTGGATGGAAATACCATTTCATCTAATGTTAAAAATAACAATATAAAAAGTGTTCTTTTTAGGGATGAATTAATTCAAAAAAATACTACAATTGATTTTAATCAAGTAAATTTCGATCCAATATTTGTTGATGCCAATAAGAAAAATTATAAACTAAAAGGAGGTTCTCCTTGCACTGGCGCTGGTGAAATAAATACAGGAATTAATATTGATTTAGAGAATAAATCGAGAAATAATCCACCTGCAATTGGTTGTTATGAAATTAATTAATTTTTTTTCTAATCTTTAAATCTTGTAATTTAATGCTGCGATTGGTTAATCCATAATTGTGCACTGTCAGGTACCTCTTGAATTAAAACCCTTGAGTGTCCACCGCCAAAAATTCCTAAATGTCTAGCTGCGCGTTCCGATAAATCAATGATTCTTTTTTTATGGTAAGGTCCTCGGTCGTTTATTCTAACTATTACCCAACGTCCGTTTTTAGGATTTGAAACTTTTACTTTTGTATTAAAAGGTAAAGTTTTATGAGCTGCAGTAAGATATCGTCTTCTATATTTTTCACCATTAGCAGTTCTTCTTCCCTCAAACTTTCGAGCATAATAACTAGCATTTCCTTTTTGAATAAATAGTTTTACATTACTAGAAGTGCTATCTGATTGGGCAAATAGACTTATGCTGATTGCAAAAGCAAAGAATATACAAACTAAATTACGGATTAATTTTACCATATTTAAAGTGCAATGTAATTATTTTTTTTTAAATAGTTAAAATGGTTGATTTGTTAATAGGTAATTAGGTTAGTAGATTTGTAGTTTAAAATTTCATTCATGCAGCCATTTAACAATTCATAAAAAATACTATATTTGAATCATAAAAAATTAATTTGTTTTTGTAAAATAAAACAAGAGAATGTATATGAAATTTAACAATAGAAATGTATTTATAAGTGAAAAAGCCAAAATTGGAAAAAATGTTAAAATTGGTGATAACACCACAATTTATGATCATGTAGAAATTGGAGATAATTCAATCATTTGTAATGACTGTGTAATTGGTGAACCTTTAAATTCCTATTATTCAGATGATAGTTATATAAATCCAGTGACTAAAATTGGAGAAAATGCCATGATAAGAAGTCATTGCATTATTTATGCTGGAAGTGAATTTGGCAAAAATTTTGTTGCAGGACATAGAGTTACAATTAGAGAACATGTAAAAGCTGGAACTAATTTTTCCATTGGCACCCTTTCCGACATTCAGGGTTATGTAACCATTGGCGATTATTGCAGGTTTCATAGCAATGTACATATTGGACAGCAATCTACCATTGGTAATTTTGTTTTTATTTATCCATATGTAGTATTTACAAACGATCCTCATCCACCTTCAAATGTGTGCATTGGTCCTACCATTGGCGATTATACTCAAATAGCTGTTCATAGTGTAATTTTACCTGGTGTAATTATTGGTAAAAATAGTTTAGTTGGTGTGAATTCAACTGTAAATAAAAACTTTGGAGATGAGCAAGTGATCGTTGGTTCTCCTGCAAAAGTTATTTGTTCAATTAGAGACATTGATTCAAAAGAAAACCATGGAACAAAGCATTATCCTTGGATGTATAATTTTGAACGAGGAATGCCCTGGGAAGGAATTGGTTTTGAGGATTGGGAAATGAGAAATGATAGTTTGGAAAAACATGTCACGAAAGCGCTAAGCAATAGGTAATTAGATCCAGATGCATCGGGAGGCAATAATTAATTAATCTTCTAATTTTGTAATCTTTAAATTATTAAAAATGAAAAAAATATATATAATAATCAGTTTGTTTTTACTTTATTTTCAATCAATTGCTCAAAACAAAAGTTTGATAAAAATTGCTTTGCTTATGCCGTTTTGTGCGGAAGAAATAAACCAAAATCCAAACCATAAAAATGCAGATTTGGGTAATGCTTGCAGAGAATATTATCAAGGACTACTAATAGCAGCCGATAGTTTAAAAAATGCGGGATTTAATATTGAAATTACGGTTTTTGATACAGAAAAAGATACGGTTAAATTTAAAAAAATATTAAATAATGAAGCCGTTCAAAATGCAGATTTTATCATTGGTCCGGTTATTAAAGAAGGTCAATTAATGATGCAAAACTTCAAAAATAAAAAGAATGCTTTCCATCTTTCTCCATTATTTACATTTACCAAAACAAAAATAAATGATGAAAGAGCCATTTCCGCTTATCCCGATTTGACTTATTATGCCGATTGTTTTGTTAATTATTTGAATAAAAATTCTTCGGTTGGAAATATTATTATTATGGTTGGTAAAGATGTTTCAGATAAATCATTGTCAAATTATATAAAGCAAATAGTTAAACCCGAATTTCCTTTAAATGTGAAGCAAATAGATTTATCAAAAGTTGGCGATATTTATAAAAATTTAAGTAAAGAAAACGATAATTTTATTTTTTTTGCAAGCGATGATGAGAACCAAATAAATGCTGCTTTAAAAATAATTGCTGATACCAGCAATACCTTTAAAATGAACACTTTTGGTTTAAGAAAAATATTGGATTTTAATATAATTAATACAGAATATTGGCTCAAAAGTAATTTACATATTATTTCACCTTTTTATATTAATTATTCAGATTTATTGACAAAAAAATTCATAGAAACGCATAGAAACTATTATGAAACAGATCCCAATGAATTTGCTTTTGTTGGCTACGATCAATTTATAATGACTCTTTCAACTTTTGCTCAAACAAATGGAAGTTTCAAAGATTTAAACAAAACAGCTACTCACTCACTTTTGGCAAATAAGTATTTATTAAAAGAAAAAAACAATGCTTCTGGACTGCAAAACTCTTATTTGCATATTTTAAAATATACAGATGAGGGATTTGTAGAAGTTGCTTGGTAGTTTTTTATCATAATTTAAATAAAACAAGTTTCTCATTTCACAGTTATTAGTTCATGAAGGAATCAAAACGCACAATATTGTTTTTAGTATTAGGCTCATTTTTTATTGCAAATGCAATAATTGCAGAGTTTATAGGAGTGAAAATATTTTCATTAGAAGGAACTTTGGGGTTTAATCCAGCCAATATTTTAATAGGAACATATAAACTTTCATTTAACTTAACAGCAGGAGTAATTCTTTGGCCATTAGTATTTGTAATGACAGATATTATCAATGAATATTTCGGACAAAGAGCGGTTAAATTATACAGTTATATTGCTGCTGCATTGATATCGTATTCTTTTGTAGCTATTTATTTTGCTATGCACGCCAAAGGAGCTGATTTTTGGAATGTAAAAACTTTAGCAAACGGAACATTAGATATGAATTTGGCATACAACAATGTTTTTGGACAAGGGCTTTGGATTATTATAGGTTCTTTGGCTGCATTTTTAATTGGACAAATATTAGACGTAAAAGTATTTCATGCTATTAGAAATATTACTGGCGATAAACATTTGTGGTTACGTGCTACTATTAGCACTTTAGTTTCCCAATTAGTAGATAGTTTTGTGGTTTTATTTATTGCATTTTATATAGGAAAATTAAATACGCCCGATCAATGGCCGCTTAGTCAAGTATTCGCCATTGCCATTGTAAATTATATTTATAAATTTATAGTTGCATGGATCATGATACCTTTTTTATACTTTGTACACAAGCTAATTGATAATTATTTAGGTAAGGAAACAGCTAATAAAATGATACACGATGCCGCTTTAACTTAGAAAACGCTTTAGAACTTTGTAATAGATTTTCTAATCCGTTTTTAGGTTTTAGTTAGCAAAATGTTTATTTGCAAATGTTGGCATTATTTTTTCAAGATAAATAAAGCTTTACTTTGCCACATTATTTTAAATGAAAAGAATTTACGAAATTTTAGGTTTAGGCATAATTGATAGATACATTATGAGGAAATTTATTTCCACATTTTTTTTCTGTGTTTTGCTTTTTTCGCTCATTGCAATTTTTGTTGATATTTCTGAAAAAATGGATGATTTTATTAAACATAAACCATCTTTATATGTCTTGATTTTTGAATATTATTTGTGGTTTATACCTTATTTTTTAGGTTTATTGAGTCCAATTTTCTTGTTTTTGTCAACCATTTTTTTTAATTCAAAATTATCTCAAAACACAGAGATTATTGCTATTTTAAACAGTGGTGCCCCATACTATCGGTTTTTAAAACCTTATATGTTATCGTCATTTATTTTATTTGTTTTGTTTTTGGTAGCTAATATGCATTTAATGCCAATTGCCGACCAACATAGACTTAAATTTGAGGATAATTATATACATGAAAAGGTTATTACTCAAAACAATAATATTTATTCAATGTTAAACGATTCTACTGTAATACACATGGAGTCTTATAACTATACAGACAG
>CANGGG010000065.1 GCA_947453415.1 Bacteroidota bacterium
AAGTCTTCATCTGTTGAGCTTAAGTTTCCTACTGTTGAGTTTGGTAATCTATTCTCACTGATTGTTGCATTGCTTAATGTGATATTACTTGGCGCATCATTTGTATTCAATACATTTATTGTAAACGTATCGGTATAAATTCCTCCATTGCCATCGTTGGTTTGCAACCTGATTTTAAATATGCTTTGTTGCTCATAATTAAATATAGTATTGGTTCTTAACTGGTTTCCTGAAATACTAAATAAACTATTATTGGTTGCTCCTAATCCACTTACTAAAGTATAGGTAAAGGTTTGTCCTGCATCTGCATCTGTGGTGTTTATAGTAGTTACTGTTGTTCCTATTATTTGGTTCTCATTTACTGATGGAGAACTTAAGCTGATGGCTGTTGGGGCATCGTTTGTATTTAATATTGTTACTGTAAATGCTTGTTGGTAGTTTCCTCCATTGCCATCATTGGTATTCAATCTGATGCTATAGCTGTTTTTGGTTTCAAAGTCAAATATGCTATTGCTATACAATGAATCATTCGATATACTGAATGATCCATTATTGGTACTTCCCGTACCTGTTACAAAACTATATGTAAAGCTTGTATTTGATAAATCTGGATCGGTTGATGTTAGTTTTCCTATAAACGTATTTGCTGATAAGTTTTCAGCAATGTTTAAGTTACTCACTGCTATGGATGTTGGTACATCGTTTGTATTGGTAACATTAATTACAAATTGTTTTACATATGTACCACCATTACCATCATTGGTTTGAATATATACATAATATACATTTTGACTCTCATAATCAAATGATGAATTTGTTAATAATTGATTTCCATTTAAATTAAAACTTGCATTACTATTTCCAATATTATTTACAAATGAATAAGTAAAAACACTACCAGTATCTTGGTCAGTAGAAGTTAAGTTACCAACTAAAGAGTTTGCTGATAAATTTTCAGCAATACTATTATTACTCAAAGTAATATTTGTTGGTGCATCATTCGCATTTAAAATAGAAATAGTAAAAGTATCTTCATAAATTCCACCTAAGCCATCATTGGTACGAAGCCTAATTTTGTAACTTGATTTTGTTTCAAAATCAAAAACAATTGAGCTTCTGAATGAACTTCCAAAAATATTAAAGGAAGCATTATCTGTACTTCCAACACCACTTACTAAAGAATAAGTAAATGAATTAGATACATCTTGATCAACAGTTGAAAGTGTTCCAATGGTTGAGTTAACATTTAAATTTTCAGCAATCGATTTAAAGTTTAAACTAATAGCCGTTGGAACATCATTGGCATCAATAATATTTATAGTAAATGATTTTTGATATAAACCTAAACTACCATCATTGGTTTGAATTCTGATAGCATATGAACTGAGTGATTCATAATTAAATACTCCATTAGAATAAAGTGTATCATTACTGATAACAAAGTTTGAATTTCCAGAACTTCCGGCACCACCTACTAAAGTATAAACAAAAGAACCTACTCCATCAGGATCAGAAGTGGAAAGCTTAGCAACAAATGTTCTTACGGATAAATTTTCAGTAATTGATGAATTGCTTAAAGCAATATCTGATGGTGCATCATTACTATCTGTTACTGACAGTAAAAACTGTTTAGTTAATAAGCCACCATTTCCATCATTTGACTGTATGTATACAGAATAGCTTTGTCTGGTTTCATAATCAAAAGTATTATTAGTTCTTAATTGATTATTTAATATAACAAAATCACTGTTATTATTTCCAGTAATATTTACAAATGAATAAGAAAATGAATTATTGGCGTCTTCATCTACAGTAGCAAAACTTCCTACTAAAGAACCCACTAAACGATTTTCTGCAAATGACGCTCCCGAACTTGAATTATTGATGGTAACATTAGTTGGCACATCATTAACATCTTTGATTAAAACTCTAAAAATTCTATCGAAAGTATTATTTCCTTTATCAGTTACTCTTACTCTGATAGAATAAGATGATTTAGTTTCGAAATTAAAAATATTTAAAGACCTTAAGGTGTTTCCTTGAATATTAAAATTAACATTATTAGTATCACCAACTCCAGCTACCAAAGTATAAGTAAAAATTTCACCAGTATCGTTATCAAGAGCCGTAAAAGCACCTATATTGGTTAAAATTGAAGCATTTTCATTAATGGTTGAATCACTAATATATATAGCAATAGGCGCTGTATTAACATCAATTAAATTCAGCGTGAAAGTTTGTTCAAAACTACAGTTCAGATTATCTGTTGTTCTTATTCTTACACTAAAACTATTTTGAACACTAAAAATATAATTAGCAGCTGTTTTTAATTGTCCACCTAAAATAGAAAATTTACTATTATCAGTACTACCAGCGCCACTAACTAAAGTATAAGTATAAGTTTGGCTTAAATCAACATCAGTAGAAGTTAAATTTCCAACTACAGTTCCAATACTTGCACTTTCTAATATAGAAGAATTACTTAAACTTAATGCAGTTGGTGCATTGTTATTTAAAACCACAAATGGTGATGAACTAACACCAAAGGTTGCATTATCTTGAAATGAAACAGTTGTTACAGCATCTGTTACAACATCTGTTACAGAGTTATAAATTTTAAAAGTTACAGTTTCACCCGAACTTAAACTACTATAAATTACTAGTGAGGCTAAATACTTGCCACTTACAAAAGTACTAGTATTTGAAACTCCTCTACAAACTCCACTGACAAAAGCCCCTATTTTATTACTTGGGTTTGCTAATTCGGCACAATTTATATTGGCCACTGCAGTAGCTGTCATTGAATATTGATATGACGAAGGCGTTACTGACCAAGTTGGTGCTGCTGCAAATGAAATTTTTTGCAATAAAAAAGCTAAAGTGATTAAAATGTAATGTTTAAAATTCATATTGTATTTAATTAATGTTTTTATAAAAATAAGACATGGTTTAAGCCATGTCTTATTTGATTTTTTTTATTTGTTAGTTATATTAATATTTTAAAATTTTTGATCTTAGAATGTTATCCCCAGCACTTACCTCAACAAAGTAAATTCCTTGTTGAACTTTTATACCTTTATCAGTTGGATTCCATTCTATATAATTATTAGTATTACCTAACGTGTTATAGTCAAAAGTATCAACTTGTTTTCCTGTTAAATCAAATACTTTTACCTCTAATTTTGGACCTGTTAAGCCTTGTACATTAATTACAATTTTAGTGCTAAACGGATTCGGATAAACATAAATACTTGCTTGATTTGACTGATTTAAACCAAAATCATTACAGTTAAATGAAGAACTAGTTTTCAATAATACAGGTGCTTTTATTTCACCAGATAATTTATTGTTTTCAAAATTTAAATTACCTTCTAAATCATACGTTTTTCCTGTTTGTTCATCCAATAATTTAAAAGTAACTGAATCATTATCACTATTAGAAGAAACATTTATGAAATAAAGATTTTTACCATTTCCTAAATCAGATGATTTGGTAACACCTCTTAACTCATTGGCGATATAAGCACCCAAACTTAAGCGGCCCGATGAAATGGCATTTTTACAAACACCAGCATCCACAATGGCACTCATGTTTTTATCATAATTTGCAGCATTAAATTTGAAGTAATTACTTAAATATACATTTTCGTTTACACCTGTTTTACCAAACATAGCAGACCTTGGATAAGCAAATACCGCACTTGCACCTGCTCTATACATGTAACCTTTATTAGGAAGTAAAGCCGATAAACTACCAACCCATCCTATGCTATTATCATAAACAGCAAATTGAGTTTGACTTTTTACCATGTCACCATTTGTGGCCGATAAACTAGAGAAAGATTCTGTTAAACTTAAATTTCTTTGAGCAATATAACCTAACCAATTCCAACCATTGTTCAAAGAAATTGGATGTAACGTTGGATCTATTTCAACGCCAGAAATTACGATAGTATCAAAGGTGTTACTTTTAAATCTGTATGAATTTTCAGTTTTTATTGAAGAATTAGAACTACCTAAATTTCCAGACCAACCAATAGATGAACTGTAATCAGCAAATTTAGTTTGATTTTTAAACAAGTCACCTGTTGTACTTCGAAGTCCACCAAATAAAGAATTCAAATTAGCAGAATCCTTCATGGTTAAATTAAATGAAATCCAATTCCAACCAATTGCTAATGGAATATATTTGGTTAGTTTATCGCTTGCATTGAATACTTGAGGACTTCCAATTGTTCCTATTTGTCCATTACTTACAAAAGAAATATTTGGTGTTACATCTGAATGTATTTTACCAGCACCAGCATTCCAAATTTTGAACTCTATGTTTTCGCCATCAGTAATATTGCTATACACTGATAAAAAGGCAAAGTATCTATCAATTTGAGGAAAATACTGTAAGCCTGCTATACCTCTGCACTCTCCATTTACAAATGCAGCTAACTTGTCATCAGCATTGGTAGAAATTACATTGTTGATTCTAATCTGACCAATGATACTCATACTATTTTGGAAATTTGCAGGGTTAACAGCCCAAGTAGAAGGTGGCTCAGAATATACTTTTAGCTTTACTAGTAAACCATCAGGATAACCAAAATCTGTTAATAACTGAATACTGTTTTCATATGTTCCAATATTTACTGTAGAACTAATAGTAAACTGAATAGTTTTAGTACTATTTGGACTAATTACTCCACTTGAAGGACTTACCGATAACCATGATGGTATGTTTTCAATATTAAATTGTTTAACAGCTCCTCCCGAGTTAACTATATTAGTTGAAAAAGTCAATGTTTCACCTGCTTTTTTGGTAAAATTAAATTCCTGATCATACCATTTTACTTGATTTTTATCTATGTAGGCAATCCATGTTTTAGGGGATTGCATCACATTTCCATTTAAATCATATACATCTTTAGTGGTAACATCTAATGTTACATTTTCTATTAATTCTGGAAGTGTAGTAGGCGTTAAAATTATCTTATCTTGATTGACTGAATACACAAAATTAATAGCTTGTACAGGTCTTTGAACCTTAACGGTAGGTGTTTCATCACTTAATCCGCTTCCCAAACTCGTTGCACCTGTTATAATTCTAGAAAAACTTAATTGGTCAACTATACTTGGAGTTAGTATTGGTACTCCTAAGTTCAAAGTATAAGTTTCAAATGGTAAATAGAAAGTTAAACCAATTTCTGTACCTGATAATCTATTGGAACGGTCTAAATCAATTTGTGATTGAGCTCTTGCAACTTTCCAAATTCTTACCTCGTCAACATAACCATTCAATTTCCTATCTATTATTTCTGCAGCTCTTTGATTTATTCTTCCTCCAAGAACAAATTTATCTCCACCAAATTCTTTAAAGTTTGCAGGTGATACACTATTTTGCAAGTTTCCATCCATATAAGCTGTTAAGCTGGTGGCACGTTGCATAACCAATGCAAAATGATGCCAATTTCCATCGAAATAATTCGTAGACACAGCCTCAAAATTATAGCCCATGTGTTTTATAAAAATTTTACCTGTAGCATCTTTTTCAATACTCCATTTAATAGAAGGATTTATATCTGTTGAATCTCCTAAACCATTTGAAAACAAACATACATTAGTATTCGTATTTGCTGCTTTAAACCAAAATTCAATGGTAAAATCAGATTCAGGTGTGAACGCAATATCAGGTGCACTTACTATCAATGGCTCAGTATTTATTCTATATGCTTTACCCTTAGGTGAAACCTGCCACAATGCATTTACAATGGTAGCATTTCTTAAACGGATATAATCTTTAATAGTTAATCCATTTGCCTCATCCATTCTCCAATTGGCTAATATTCCTGACTCAGTTCCTTTTAAGCTTTTATTAATTGAATTTAGAATATCTGATGAAGACCTGGTTTTAGTCCAAAGTCTAAAATCTCTTAAATTTCCACTAAAAAATTTTCCATTATTTTGTGATAATTTTCCAATGAATGTTTTTCCACCACCTTCATAATTATTATATATTGTTGTATTTCCGGTGTTACTTACTACTCCATCAATAAAAAGTTCACAGGTACTTGTTTCATAATTATAAGAAACAGTAAAATGATGAAATGCTAAGGAATCAATTGAAACCATGTTGCACTGAACCATTTCCGTTCCAATTCTAAAATTAAATTTATTGCTTGAATTGAATCCTATTGAAAAAAATTGAGCGGCATCTACACCTTGTGAAAATATTACTTGTTCTCCCAATCCTTTTCTCTTAGCCCAAAATTCCAACGAGAATGTTTTTTTAGTTAAATTTAAACCAACGGGAATTTCAATATAATCATTGTCCCCATCAAAAAACAAACTTGCAGTATTTTGTTGCGCACTTCCATTTAAAACTCCTCTAATATCAAAGTTTTGATAACTCAGTGAAGCATTATCAATTGGCTCATTGAATTGAATTTGAATCTCATCATTGGGTGATAAAATACCATCGGCAGGTGATGGATTACCAAATGGACTTGGATTTACCCTATCAGCAATACCGCTTTTAACAGTAGATTCTTTGGTAGCATTTGGATGACCAGGAGCTGAACAAGTAGTAACGGCTCTAATATCGTAAGGGCCATCTGATAATTGTTTCATATTCCAAGCATATTCTATATAAGGTTTAATAGTAGGAATACCCACTTCGCCCGTTCCGGGTGCTATTTTAAACGTTTCAAGTATGTTCCATCTTGAACTTGAAGATTGTTTGTATTGGAAAGTGGTGTTTTGAAAACCACCAAAATTATAATCATAATCAGCAATAATTACATTCATGGTATCTTTAAAACTATTGTTTAAAGTCCATTTGTCGCCAGGATTATAAATATTTGCATCAGTACAAGTTGGAATAAAATGTACCGAAACATAAGCTGAATCTACAATATCATCATCACATGGTGATTTAAAAATTACCAATATACTATCATAATCATAATATTCAGTACCCCTTTTTACTGTAAGTGTTTTTGTTATACTAGTAGCCCATGGCACATTAAAATCTTTGTTTGGATCCAAACCATCTATGGTTAATACAGCACCATGAGGATTAGTAGCATCAACAACCCTAAATGAATATGCCTGATCATCATTTCTAACCTCACTTTGATTTCCTAATAATAATTGAAATGTAGCAGGCTGTTCTGCAGGCACATTAAATTTAACTGGCTGAGGAATTTGTATAGTAGGAACATGTCGTTGGGCTGTACCTTCACTCAGTTTTATATTACTTAAATTTCCATCATAAAAAGTTGTCGAAGTAACAGTATCACCTGGTTTATAATAATTAGCCCAAATTTCTCCTTCAAAAGGACAAGAAGTTTGACCTCCTATTGATTTAAAAATATGCCCATTTCCAGTTTTAGGATCTATAATATCTACCGAGATTAAATCGCCATCGTCACCATCTTGTAAGGTATAACTAAGTGTTACCGTTGTGTCAGAAGAACTACCATTATCTTTGGTATTGGTAGAACCTATCGTTAAACTACCTTCTAAAGAAAGTCCAGTTCCAGCTATATCTAACTCAAAACCATAGGCTTCATCATGACCTAAGTATACTTCTTCATAAGTTGTTTCTTCTTTGCTCTTGGTGGATGCAAAATCTCTAGTAACTAACGCTTTTCCTATACTAGAATTACTACTAATGAGCGAAGGATTGAATTGGGCTTGGTATTTTTCTTTTTCATTTTTCGCTAAAGTTTCTTTCCATAATCTAATCTGATTATTATACCAACGAACTGTATCAATTTCTAAAGGACGATTAGGACTATAAGTATAGCTTGGTCCTGTTGAATCAATAGCATCTTGTAACATTGAACTGTTATTGTTTCTTAAATTACCCCAAATTGGGTCGTCATTATTGGCGCCAAATTTTAATTCATAATCTGGATCGCTATCATCCGTAAAGTTTATAGTATATTTTTTAGTAATTCCATTTGATTTTTTACTGTTACTTAATACATTGTTTCTTGAACTTATTAAATTGGGAATAATTATATCTTCTACCTCACCAACAGTATAAGCAAAAACAGTAGCTATGCCTTTTGGATTAACAGACAAATTAGTGAAAATTCCCATTTTATATCCATTATAGCTCGTGTTACCACAGATAGCACCTGGCACATTGCATAAATTTTGATCAATAAGTGTTAAATTATCTGCGGTTCCAAATGTGTAATTGGTTGAGTGTCCAAATAAAATATCTGCCTTAGCACCAACCTGATCAGTACCCGAACCTGTAGATATACTAATGTTAGAACTAAGTGTAGATACCAATTCCCCATTTGTACCCACTGAGGTACTCTTAGTAACACCAAAACCTGCACTTCCACCTACTTCAACTTCTGTTGAAAACAAAGCACCAAATGCAACACCAGTTTCAAATTCAGCACCGGTAAATACGGTACCCATAAAACCGCCATCAGTATTATTCAAAGTAGAATACCTCGTAATAGAATTAAAATTAGTGTTTTTTGCCCAAGTAGCTGAACTTGCCGAACCAGGAGGATCTCTTAAAATTAAATCTACTTTATCAGGCCCTAATGTAGAAAAATTTGTTCCCCTTGATCTACCGCCAAATAAAACTGCCTTATATTGTGTATTTCCTGGATTTGGCAACCATTCTCCAAACCTAACTCCTGTATTTCCAGAAGTATAAAAAATAGCTTGTAATGATTTCGTGAAACTGAGAGCAGGATTTAATGTGTTTTTAGTTAAATTAGGGGATCCTCCTCTAAATGTATACAATGCTTCCCCATTTTTTACTTCAATAGATTTAATGGTATCCGAGGTTTCTTGACCAGCAAATGAATTATATATATTAAGTGTACCATCTAATGGCACTTTATACTGAACTACAGGGCTTCTATCATAATTATTATATGTTTCAAATGCATATACCTTAGCATTGTATGCTTTATATTGTAAAAAAATTGGGTACCCAAATGGATTAGTTGGTAACAAAGAAATAGTATCGTTTTCTGAAGTTATAATTTGTGTTTCCCCAATAAAACTACTGTCTGTAGGTGTTTTTTGAATTGTTCTTGCAAAATCTAATTTAGGTGTACTATATAAAATGTAATCTCTTCTTATATTGTAAGAAACTGTATCAATTCTTGAAATGGTGTTCGTTCCAGCTACATAAATGGTATCTGCCACTTGAACAGTTGTTTTATTGGCGTTAGTTAAATCTAAAACTGATTGAATATCAAATGTAGCAGCTAAATTTGTTAGAATTTTTAATGTATCAATTGTATAAATTAATGGTGGTAAATAAGCTGTATATTCACCCGTTAAATCATTAGTAGTAACTGATAATCCTTTACATCCATTTTGGGACCTAAAATATACCCTTGTTTTCCCAATATTATTGATAGATTTACCTAAACCAATTTTTTTATTTTTTTCAATGGCTCCACCAACTGCCCTGCCCACTACTTTGATTAAAGTAGTATCTTGAAACTGAATTCCAGCAGTTACACCTTGAAAATTATAGGTACCGGTACTAGGAAAACGACCTGCACTAAATACGTGACCATCTTTTACTGCTCTTATTATGTGGTTTCCAACTGGAACCTGAATACTAAAAGTACCATTTGCAGCGGAAGCAATTGCCTCACCATTTAGTTTTACCAATTCTCCATCTATACTAAAATTTATTCCTTCAGCGGCACATGATGTACCAGCATAAAAAACAGTTCCTGTGGTAGTGAATGATGATTGATCAATAAAATCTTGTTGGTTAAACACAGATGCACCTTCACTGATATTTAAATTTCTTATTTGATCAAATGCATGTGTTTCATAATTTGGAGTTACTGTAAAGTTTTCTCCTCCTCCTACGAATGTAATATAGGTAACTGTATAATACCCATTTTCATCGGTATAATTAGCATTTGACAATTGTGACTTAGTTGGCGCTAATGAGTTAAAAGTTGGACCAGACGATGTAGAAATTGTACCGTGGTTTCCATTGAATGCAGATCCTGTTTTCGAATAATCAAAAAATCCTAAATAACCTGATATATTTTCATCAAATGAATAATAGGCTACCAATCCTTCATCATCAGGACTTACCTTTCTAGGAAAATCTAGGGTTACTTTGTCTTTTGTTTTCGCATAATTATAAATTCTTATTTCATCTAAATTACCAACAAAAGTATTTCCTATTTGAATACTTGAGGTAGTAAGTGGTAAAAAACTAAAACTAGGGTTAGCCAATGAATCTACTTTTACTCCATTGATATAAATAAACATCGAATCAGCCTTTAATGTTGCCGTAACCTGGTTGTAATTATTTGCCAGTATTGCTGTTGTACTTGTTTTGGTTCTTGTAACTGAACCATTATAAGCACTCAATACCAAGTTAGCATTCGATAAACTTAATTTAAAAGTTTTTGATCCTGAGCCAGAAGTAATTTTAATTAATTCCTTTGTTCCAGAAATATTACTCGCATTGAACCAAGTTTCTAAAGTGATACCTGTACTAAAACTTAAAATAGAAGTTGCAGGAACATTTAAAGCACCTGTACCATTAAATAACATGGAAGCTCCAACAGATGAAACAGAACTACTGGTTGGCGAAACCATTACTTTGGCACCCTTTAAAGATATGCCTCCTTGGTAAGTAATTTTTCCACTTACAGTTCCATAAGCTCTTTTAAATCCTAAATCTTCTGAGGCATTTGAATAATTCAATGTACCCGCACAATTTAAAACACCAATTAAAGTATACTTATATAATACTCCAGTAATGGCATAATTATCTATAAAAGTACCTTCTCCCGCTATAGGCGAACCAATTAATACAGAGTCATTATTTGAGCCATAAACTTTCCTGAAAATTTTATAAGAAGTTAATAAATCAACATTTACAGTGCTCCACTCTAAAATAGTAAGATTTGAACCTTTTGTACATTTTAATTTATTGGTAGTTCCATTAAACGAATTGGAAATAACAGGCGTTAGTTTTGCCGTTTGAGTATTTGTAGATGCTGTTCCAGTAGGCAAACAATCATTTTTTGCTCGAACTTTATAGGTATAATTTACACAAGGTAAAATATTAAAATCTGTATATGTTCTAACAGTATTGTCTAAATATTCGTATGTCGTTCCAGTCGGTGAGGCTCGCTCAATTACAAATCCAGTAATATCATTATTAACATTATTATAATTCCAAGTTACTATTATCCCTGTATTTGTTCCATTTAAAGTAGTTGCTACATTAGAAGGTGCACTAGGTGATGTTGGAGATGCTCCGGGTTTTACGGAAGAATAGGTTTCACCGCATGTTCCAAGAGTTCCAACTCTATAATAGTAGGTGGTATTTCTTGTAGGTACTGAGGCATCAGTATAAGTTCTTTCTCCTCCTTCTACATATCCTATGAAATTCCCGCTTCCAAAACTAGAGGCTGAAGATGAAGTAGACCTATATACCTTGAATTGAATTGGATTAGAATTATAGAAAGTCCAATCAAGATCAACAGTACCATCGCAGTTACTATTAGATGCAGTTAGGCCAGAAACGGCACTTAAAATTCCCTTTCTAGATCCTACAGCGGTGTTTGACGAAGAACTTGTATTCACTTGACCAAATGAAGTGGAGTAAGTCGATTTCATTGAGTAAGTATAATTTCCAGCTCCTGCGCTATAATCATCATAAGTTGTTGTACTATTGTTACTTATTGTAGTTAATAAAACGTTACTTCTATATATTTGTTGTGAATAACCACAAGGAAAACTTGATGGTAAAGTCCATGATAAGCTTACTTTATCACAGTCTGTGGCATCGGTAGCGGTTAAATTGGAAGGAGGAGTTAATATTGGAACAGTTGCAACTGTAGAATAATTATCACTAGCAATGGTACCTCCAAATGGAGAACTATTCCACGTACCATAGGATGTTAGTTTTATTAAACCACTGAGTAGAGCATCTGTAGGAGGATTGTTCCAAATAAATTCAATATAATGATTACTTGCTTCAAGCAAATGGTTTCCTATTGACCAAGAATATCCATTATCATTATAGTAAAACCCAGCATAATTAACTCCAGGACCATATGCTTCGTTAAAATGACCTGCTGTAGTATTATATGTTCCATCAATGGATAATATTTTCACGTATGTACCAGCGGTGTTTTTATAAAACAAGTTAAAATCATTCAAATAACCAGAACCTGTTTCCACTGTTTTAATTTTAACCCTTATTACTCCAGATGTATAAAAACTTGTAGAACCAGAGCCCGTACATGATTTGTAATCTGCCTGAACATCAGTAGAAGGGGTAAATATTTGCGCTTGAACACAAATTGTGCTTAATAGCAATAAAAAAGTAAAAATTGTCTTTGAAAACAATTTTGAAAAACAAGAAAGTGATATATGTTTTTTCATAAGTTGATATTTGCTGTAAAATTCATGTTTACACTCAAATAAAACTAATTAAAAAATAAAATTAAAACTCTGATTATATGTAAATTATAAAACAAAATTTTTAATATCACCAAAACATTATGCATATTATTGCAATTCATCACATAATTAGGTGACAAGCGGTTGTTTTTAAATTTAAAAACCTTTTTATTAATTCAAACGGCTGTTTTTATATTTTTTTATATTTAAAAATATCATTACTTCTGATTGAAGATATTATTTAGAACTTGGCTATTTGGAAAATACAGAAGTCCTTGTTGACAGTATTTCATAGCTTCTTGTGGTTTGTTTACATTTAATTTCAAATAAGACAACATGTGATACATGTTTTCATTTTGAGGAAATATTTTTAAATACTGATTGGCATATTTTTCAGTTTCCATTTCCAATTTAAGTTCGTAACAAGTTTTTACCATTTGCTCCAATACAAATAAATTATCATTTTCAATAATTAATGCCCGCTCAAATTCTTTTTTTGCATTGATTAAATCCTTGTGTAATAAATATACCCTACCTAAATCGAAATGGGAATTTAAAAAATTTGGATAAATTTGATTGGCAGCTTTAAAATGTTCTTTGGCTTGCACTTGTAAATCAAATTTTTCATTTTCGTTCATTTGAGGATTGCTCATAGATTCATTCATGTTGAATAATGCTAATAAATTATGAGCCTGAAACGAATTTTCCAAATGTTCTATATCATTATTAATCAATGTCAATGGACTTTTCCAATCGGCATTTCTTGCCATAGTTCTAAATGAAAACAACACAATGATGATGATATATAAATACTCTATTGATTTAGGTTTAAATAAATTAAAGTTAGGTTTGGCCCAAACAAACAAAGCAGCTACAAATAAACAAAAACCTGCTGAGGCGGTAAAAGCCAATCGCTCCCCTACCATTCCTGCAACCAACTCCACCCAATTACTGAATAAAAGGATTGAAATCAAATACCAAGCAATTCCAATACTGATAAATGGTTTTGTTTTAAATTGCCAAATGGCAATAAATACCAATGCCAAATGAATCAAAATAGAAATGAGTACATAAGGATTTAATAAATTTACTGTTTGTGTTTTTGAATAGCCATAATAAAATGAAAGCTCAGCGGGAAATACCAATGTTTGAAAATAAACCAAAAGTGTTTCCATTCCAGTTCCTATTGTTTCTTCAACGCTATGTTTTGCAACTAATGTATTTTCAAAATAAGCCAAATCTCTTCCTTCTTTCAAAATACCATTATTTTCTTGGGGTATATTTTGAAATGAATTTTCTGTAAGAGGAGCAATATTTATGTTTTGTGCTAAATAGGTTTTATTCCATAAATGAGTTTTGCAGTTAGGACTTAACGCATTAAAAATTACCATACTTACTAATAAAATAATTGGGGCAATTTTAAATGTATTTAAACTAGGCCATTTACTATTAATTACATAAATAATAAAAAATGACGCCAATACAATTTGAAACAAGCCAATATTAAAGAACAAGTAGCTAACAAAAAATGTAGTTATAAGATATAATAAACCCCATTTAATATTTTTAAATGTTAAAAATATCAAAAGCAAAAATGCAAACAATCCAAAAACCGAAATAACATGTAAATTAGAATTGAAAAAATTTATTGCCAATATGGGTATGGTAAGTAATAAAATCCAGTGTAATTTTTTATTTGCTAAGCTGTAAGCTAAATAAAAAATACTACTATAAATTGCGAATATTGCAAAGTCTTCAATATCAAAAAAGAAAGAAAAAACCATAAGTTGAACCAATAATAACATGACTCCAATTGGTTCTTTCTTTCTAATGGCTAATAAAAAAACAGGAATGGCTATGATGAAATATAAATATTCCATATTCCATATGGCCAAACCAAATAATAAGCATGCAATTACTGATAAAAAATAAAAGTTTTGAATAAAATTTAAAAGTTTATTCAAAATATTAAAAGTTTGAGATTTAAACTTGATGAAATTTATAAAATAATAAGCAATTATAATAAGCAAAAAATGCGAAATAAAAATAAGACTTAACCTGAACCAATTAAAGCTAGATCCTATTATTGCTGCCGGTAAGGCTAACATCAATGTGATTAAAAATATTTTTTTTAAGGAGGCATTTTTTAAAATAATAGTTATTAAAGGCAACACAAAAATCATGGTAAAAATACTTTTTTTGGCAAGCATGCCTATTGAAAAATAGATTAATATAGAGAACAAAGATAATAGGCTATTACACTTCAAATATTTTTCAATGGAAAGTGCTGAAAGCATTAAAAACAGAAAAGCCAATATTTCATCTCTATTTTTTATACTTGCTATTACTTCAGCATGTATGGGGTGAACTGCAAATAAAATGCTTGCTAAAAAAGCCAATAAAATTCCTTTTTCACCGGT
>CANGGG010000066.1 GCA_947453415.1 Bacteroidota bacterium
CACTACTCAAGTAGGAACCATGTACCGTGGTGGAAAATATGCTGTAGTATTAGATAGACCATCAGCAGGAACACCATTAGACCATAAAGTTTGGATTGATAAAAACTACAATGCAAATTTTGAAACCAACGAATTAGTATTAAACAAAATAAACAATGGTGATGCACAATTAACCGATACCATTATTATTCCTGCTAACCAAGCATATGGAAATACAAGAATGAGAGTTGGGTTAGATTTAGCAAATTCTACTCAGTTTAACTCAGTATATTCAGTAATTGGAATGTTCAAAGATTTCAATGTTTCAATTAAGAAAGATGAAGTAAAACCAACGATGTACTTCAATGGTTCTGCCTTTGGTGCGAATGTAATTAGAACCGAAATCAATAAATTATTTGTTGATCCTTGGGTAACTGCAACTGACAATATAGAAGGAAATATTAGCAATAGAGTTCAAACTATTTCAACGCTTGATACAGCCAATATTGGTGTATACAATATTAAATATTTTGTAACAGATTATTCTGGAAACACCTCTGACACATTATACAGAACAGTAATAGTAGAGTTAAACAGTACTGGTCCGGTTTTGGTGTTAACACCTCCATTAGTTTATACAGTAGAAGTAGGCATAAATCCTGCAGAACCAGGTTACACAGCAATTGATAATGTAGGAAATGCATTAAATAACAACGTGATAATTACTTCTAATTTGAACATAAACAAGGTAGGAAATTATACAAGAACTTACAGTATTACTGATGCATTTAACTTTACTAAAACTGCAGTTCGTCAAATTAGAGTTAGAGACACTACAAAACCAGTTTGGGTGAAGAAATTTGTTGGTGCTACCTATAAACACCAAATCAATACACCGTTCCCATTGAACATTGTAACTGCTACAGATAATTATGACAAAGTTTTAAATGTTATACCTATTAGCGGAGTAAATCCAAATGTGATGGGTAAATATTTTGTGATTTATAATGTAACCGATTCTTCTGGAAATGCTGCAACAACCTTAACCATTCCTGTTGAAGTATCTGATTTTATTAAACCATCAATTACGCTAATTGGTAACTTAACTACAGAAGTAGAAGTATTTTCTAGCTTTACCATTCCTGGTGTAACTGCTACTGATAACTATTGTGCAAGCAACACTTTAACAATTGTTAGAACGCCAAACACACTAAGAAACGACACATTAGGAATATTCCCTGTGAAGTTTGTAGTAACTGATTGTGTTGGAAATTCAGATAGTATTGTTCGTTTTATGCAAATATCTAAACGTAGCAAACCAGTTATTACTTTATTAGGTTCAGATCCTATGAATTTACCACGCTTCTGTGATTTCCAAGAGCCAGGTTTTATTGTAAAAGATAATTACTTTACTAATTTAAAAGCTCAAGTATTAACAGATGAAACTAAATTACGTAATGATATACCAGGAATTTATCCTATAACTTATGTAGTAACAGATCCTTTTGGAAACCGCTCTTTAACTGCAACCAGACAGGTAAATGTATTAGAGCAAGTTTGTAATGTTGGATTACATGAAAATACATTTGAAACATACTTTAATTTATATCCTTCTCCTAATGATGGAATGTTAAATATTGATGTGAAAAACGCAGTTGATATTAACTCAATTGAAGTTTATAATGTAACAGGACAATTAGTAGCTAAATTCCAAAACCAATTACAATCTAAAAACGTATTTGATTTATCAAATCAAAACAACGGATTGTATTTTGTAAGAATGAATACTGTAAAAGGTGTATTTAGTAAATCGTTTGTAATTATTAAATAATAACTTTAAAATACAAAAAAAAACCGACTTCAAAAGAGTCGGTTTTTTTTGTTTATTAACTTTGAAAAAGTGCGGGAAATATTTTGTCAAAGTTCAAGACTTTGACAAAGTTTGTTAAAGAAAACCTATAAGGTTTCAAAAACCTTATAGGTTTGTTAATGGAGAAAAAATTTCCTATTTAAAATTTTCTTTTTATTTAATAAAACAAAAAACCATAAATCTATATTTGCATCATAGAGAACCCGAATAATGCATATTCGGTTTATTGTTATCTATTCATATCAGTGAAAATTCAAGAGCTATTAGGACTTTATAGTCAAAACGAAAACATCAATAAAATTGCTGAAAAGCTAAACCAGAAAAAACAAAGTAAAATATTTGCTAAGGGTTTAGTAGGAAGCATTGATGCTATCTTAGCTGCATGTATTTACCATTTTAATTATAGAACTCAAGTTTTTATTTTTAATAATGCAGAAGATGCAAAATATTTTTATGCTGACTTGCAAAGTTTATTAGAAAGTAAAAACACCTTGTATTTTCCAGCTTCCTACCGCAGAGATTTTCAAGTAGATTTATTAGAAAATAATTTAGTACTTGAACGAGCCGAAACCCTGAATAGGTTAAATCAAAAACAAGGTAAAGGTGAATTAATTGTAACCACCATTGATGCAATTACAGAAATGGTAATTAATGAAGTGGAATTAACTCAAAACACTTTTGAAGTAAAAGTTGGTTCAAACTTCGATATGCAGTTTTTTATTGATTTTTTAACGGAGCATCATTTTGAAAGAAGCGATTTTGTATACGAAGCGGGTCATTTTAGTATTAGAGGTGGAATTATTGATGTGTTTTCGTTTAGCAACGACATGCCTTACCGCATTGAATTATATGGCGATGAAATAGAAAGTATCCGAGTTTTTAATCCCATTGATCAGCTTTCTGTAATGAAAGTAGATTGGTTTTATATTATTCCAAATGTTCAAAAAATGGTAGAGCAAAAACGTCAAACTTTTTTTGATTATTTACCTGAAAACAGCATTTTTTTTACCGATGATATTAAACTTAGTACCGAACTTTTGGAAAATGGTTTAGAAAAAGCGGAAAAAAGTTTAGTACGTAAAAATGAAAACGATGCTGATTCAAAGGAAAAAAAAGCATTAACTGATATTTCGGATTTATACATTAACTCAGCTCAGTTTTTTGATTATATCAACAAATATTCTTGTGTAGAAATTGGCGTGAGAAATGGTTTTAAAAGTAATGAAATAGTACAATTTAATTGTTCCCCTCAACCTACATTTCACAAAAACTTTAAACTATTAATTGAAAACCTAAAGAACAATCAAAAAGCAAAAATTAAAAATATTATATTCAGTGACACGAGCAAACAAATAGAAAGACTTTATACTATTTTTAACGATTTAGATAATACCATTGAATTTGACCCAATTTATCATGGCCTGTCGCAAGGATTTATTGACAATGATTCAAAGCTAGCATGTTATACCGAACACCAAGTTTTTGATAGGTTTTACAGAGGAAAAACCAAAACAAAATATAATAATTCAAAAATTATTACCCTCAAAGAATTACGTGAATTAAAGCCAGGAGATTTTGTGGTTCATATAGATCATGGAATTGGAAAGTTTGCTGGATTGGAGAAAATTACTGATGTGAACGGACGCATGCAAGAAGCGGTTCGCCTTATTTACAAAAACGATGATTTGCTTTATGTAAGTATCAATTCATTGCATAAAATAACCAAATTTTCGGGTAAAGAAGGCACTGAACCACGTTTGAATAAATTGGGAAGCGACACATGGGAAAAACTCAAAACCGCTACCAAGAAAAAGGTAAAAGACATAGCCCGCGATTTGATAAAATTATATGCTAAACGCAAAGCGCAAAGTGGTTTTCAGTATAGTCCCGATACTTATTTACAAGTAGAATTAGAAGCTAGTTTTATGTATGAAGATACACCAGACCAAGCCACTGCTACTGCCGATGTAAAAAAAGACATGGAAAGTCCACACCCAATGGACAGATTGGTTTGTGGTGATGTTGGGTTTGGTAAAACAGAAATAGCCATGCGGGCAGCATTTAAAGCAGTTTGCGACAGCAAACAAGTAGCCATTTTGGTTCCTACCACCATTTTGGCAAACCAACATTATAGAAGTTTTACTGAAAGGTTTAAAGATTTTCCGTGTAACGTAGATTATATTAACCGATTTAAAACACCAAAGGAACAAAAAGACATTTTGCAGCGAGCTGCAGATGGAAAAATAGATGTGTTAATTGGCACACATAAATTATTAAGCAAAGACATGAAGTTTAAAAACTTAGGCTTAATGATTATAGATGAAGAGCAAAAATTTGGTGTGGCAGCCAAAGAAAAATTAAAGTCAATTAAGGTAAATGTAGATACTTTAACTCTTACTGCCACTCCTATTCCTCGTACGTTAAACTTTAGTTTAATGGGCGCCCGCGATTTATCAATTATCAATACACCACCGCCAAATCGCCAACCGGTAAATACTGAATTACATAGTTACAACGATGAGCTGTTGCGTGATGCGGTTTTGCATGAAATAGAACGAGATGGACAAGTTTTTTTAGTTCATCATAGAGTAAAAGATATATATGACATTGCCAATAGAATTATGTTTTTATGTCCGGGAGTAAAAGTTTGTGTGGCCCACGGACAAATGGAAGGCGACCATTTGGAAGATGTAATGATGAAATTTATAGAAGGCGAATACGATGTAATGGTGGCTACCACTATTATAGAATCAGGCTTAGATATTTCGAATGCTAATACCATTATTATTAATAATGCGCAAATGTTTGGCTTGAGCGACTTACATCAAATGCGAGGACGAGTAGGTCGTAATAATAAAAAAGCATATTGCTATTTGTTGGTTCCAAGCATTCCAAATTTAAGTGTAGATGCACGCAGACGATTACAAGCCATTGAAGAATTTAGTGATTTGGGAAGTGGATTCAATGTTGCCATGCGCGATTTGGATATTCGTGGTTCGGGGAATTTATTAGGTGGGGAACAAAGTGGTTTTATTTCGGAAATAGGTTTTGAAATGTATCATAAAATATTAGATGAAGCCATTCATGAACTGAAGGAAGATGAGTTTGCAGACGTTTTTGTAGACGATAGACAAAAGACCATAGACCATGGAATATCGTCAAAGGATTGTGTAATAGAAACTGATTTTGAGGCGTTGATTCCTGATGAATATGTAAGAAATATTGGCGAAAGGTTGAGTTTGTATAACATGCTTTCAGCAATTAATAGCATAGAAGAATTGGGAAAATTTGCCAAAGATTTAACAGATAGATTTGGACCAATTCCTAGGCAAGTTACTGATTTAATGGATTTAATTCAATTGCGGGAAACCGCAAAGAAATTAGGATTTGTGAAAATTGTACTTAAAAACAATTTGTTAATTGCCACTTTTCCACCTGAAAACAACAAGGCATATTATGAAAGTAGTTTATTTATAAATTTACTCCAATTTGTTCAACAAAATGGAAATACTTGTAAACTAAAACAAACCAGTAAAACTTTACAAGTTTTAATGAATAATGTTACTGCAATAAAAAAAGGTGAATTTATTTTCGAAAAAATGAAATTTTTTATTGAAAAACAAACTAGTGTTTAATATACACTATTGAAAATAAATTATAATTTGATTTCATTAATTGAATTGCAATATTTTTTAAACAAAATATGCTTTATTTGTGAAAAAATAAAGTAAATATGAGAATATTAAGCCTATATAAAATACAATTTATAACTGTATTATTAATTTTATTTACTGTAAATTCATGCAAAAAAGACAGTACTGATTTTGGTAAATATGACACCTATACTCTATCTCCAGAATTCAGCATTCCATTATTCAACACGGATATAAATATGCTAAATATTACGCTAAATGATTCGTTTAATTCAAGCGTAGATAATAGTGGTTTAGTTCATTTTGTATACAGACAAGACAGCTTATTTAGCTATAAAATAACAGATTACTATAATTTTGAAAATGCAAATAAAACGAGTATTAATAATAGCTTGGGAGAAATTACAATCAACAATGTTTCAAGTGCTAAAAAATCTACATTACAGGATTTAACAGCTAATTTTTCAGCTCCTACCAAAGCGGTTTTTGATTCTATTGCTGGTAAAAATGTAATATTTCCTGCAATAACAGAGACCATCACAAATGTTAAACCTTTTGATGCATTTACAGAATTTTCTTCGGTAACTTTTTCACAGGGATATTTAATTTTAACAATTCATAATCATTTACCAATAAATTTAAGTGCCATTACATTAAATTTATATAATTTGTTACCTACTCAAACTTTGATAGGTGTTTATAATTACACCAATATTGCTCCTGGTGCAAGCAAATCGGATTCAATATTACTAACGAATAAAACCATAAGTAATGCTACAGGCTATTCAATGCCCGTGTTCAATACCAATAGTTCGGCACCAACTGCGGTTTTAGTTAATTACCAAGATTCAATTGTAATTACAGCAAGAACAAGCGGAGTAAAAGCTATTTCAGGAACCGCAGTTTTTCCCAATCAAAGTATAGCAAGTCAATCAACAACATTAGATTTTACAACACCAGATTCTACACAAAGAATTAGAAAATTAAAACTTGCGGCAGGAAAATTAAATTTTATAGCCCAATCAACAATCAAAGAACCCATTGAATTAACAATCAATTTTACTGGAGCTTTAAAAAATGGAATGCCATTCCCGAGCCAAGTTATTACCATTCCAACTACTGGCAGCAGCGCATTTTATTATGATTCCTCTATCAACCTTGCTGGAGTATCTTTAGACTTAACACAAAAAATTTCGAAACCTTATAATAATGTTTCTATTACCTATTCGGCAAGGGTTATTTCATCAGGTTTACCTGTAACATTCAATGCCACTGATTAT
The DNA here is from genome assembly GCA_947453415.1 of Bacteroidota bacterium. Classification (GTDB taxonomy): domain Bacteria; phylum Bacteroidota; class Bacteroidia; order UKL13-3; family UKL13-3; genus JAAFJM01. Next base: position 6,783 of record CANGGG010000066.1, read on the forward strand.
GTTAATTTACAAGTTAATACCACAAATAATTTATTAGAATATATAGAAGGTTATTTTGGTAGAATAGAAGTTTTATCTACTAAGAATAATTTTATAAATCTTTCGTTTTTAGATAATTTCAAAGGTGGTTTCAATTTAGATGCTCCGGAATTAAAGGTTACAGTAAATAACTCTGCAGGAGTTCCTATTGAGTTTCAATATAACGTGATTGGTAAAAACAAAGATGGTATAATTCAAGACGCACAAATTGTTCCATTTACTGCAAATTTTCCCTTAGTATCTGAAGCGGGGCAAACAAAAAATACTTACCAGGTTTACAGTAATAAAAATGGTAATGGAAAAATAAATGAATTGTTATCATTACCACCTAATAGCGTTCAAATTACAGGTAAAATGCTTTCTAACCCAATTCAAAATCCAACATTAAATCAATTTATTAAACTAGGGAGTGCTTTAAATGTAAATTTGGAATTAGACTTACCATTGGCCCTGCATACCAATAATTTTTCTTTAATTGATTCAACTGACTTTGATGTAATGCAATTTGATAAATTCAGAGAAGTTACTTTAGGATTGAACATTGATAATAGATTTCCTTTTGACGCAAACATGAAAATTATTTTCATGAATGAGTCAAATAATATTCCAGTTGATTCAATTATTTTTAATAAAATAGTTACAAGTGCCATTACAGATGCAAATGGCAAAACTATTCAAAGTTCTAAATCAAAAAATAGGATTGTGTTTGATGAAAATCGTTTACAAAAATTAATTGCCAATAAGGTAAATAAAATTAAGACTTATACTACTTTTATTACTGAAAATAATGGAACTAAGCCAATAAAAATATATAGCGACTACGATATGAAAATTAATGCTGGAATAATTGCTACTCTTAAAAAATTATAACTCAACAATTAAATCTATAAACCGTTTTATATGAAAAAAAAATTACTTTATATTTTTATTCCTTTATTCCTATTTTTTGCTAAAACTAAAGCTCAAACAAATTTAAACTTATACAATTTTAGAAATGTTGGTCAAAGTAATTTATTGAATCCTGGTATTAGGCCATTAGCTAATTTCACTTTTGGAATGCCTTCAACTTATTTAAATGGGCAAATGCCCGAAATGACTTTAGCCAATTTTTTCAACAAAGAAGAAAATGCCGATAGTACATTTAGGAGAATAGTGAGAGATCCTAATTTATCATTTAATAACATGGGAATCTCTACAGTTTTAGATCCTGTTTTTATTGGCTTTGCCATTAAAAAAAATTACTTCAGCTTAGGAGTTCAGTTTAATTATGATTTTATGGGGAGCCCTCCAAAAGATATTTTAGGCTTAATGCAAGGTACTACCTTTTTTCAAAATTCATTGAACCGTCAAGCTGATTTGGGAAATGTAGATATTAATTCTTCAGCTTGGTTAAGTTATCATGTTGGTTATACCAGAGAAATAACTAAAAAATTAAGCATTGGAGCCCGTGTAAAATATTTACAAGGAATATTAAATGTAAATACCGAACAGAGTACTTTAAAATTTGCTTCCAATGAAGATTCATTGTATATAAAAGCAGGATTTAAAGTAAATATAGCAGGAATAGAAGACCTAAGAAAAAATGATTTTAATTTAAAACAAACTATATTTTCTGGAATTGGTCGTTCTGGTAAAGCTGACTCTACATTTAATGAAATGGATTATTTATATGATTTCATTCTTGGGAGAAAAAACGTTTCAGGATCTGGTTGGGGAATAGACTTTGGTGCAAACTACAAGTTTAACCAACATGTTTCAGTTTCAGCCAGTGTGATAGATTTAGGTTATATCACTTGGGATAAAAACAACCGAAATTTTAACATAGATACCAAAGAGTTTAATTATAAAGGAGTTGATTTAAAAGACCTGAACCAATTTGATTCATTAGAAAAAAGATTCAACGAACTGCAAGATTCAATCATTACAAAAGTTTTTGTACCAACAGAATCTAACAACTCATATACCACTAATTTAAATGCAAAACTATATTTGGGAGCTCAGTATGCTTTGAACTATAATAACATGTTTGACTTTGTGTTTTTTAATAATTTTGGAAACAAAAAATTCAATCCTGCATTGAGTTTATCATTTACCAAAAAAGTATGGTCAATATTAGATTTAAGAATTAGTGGAACTTATTACAATAATAATTTTACCAATGCAGGCCTTAGCTTTTCAATGAACCTTGGACCCTTTCAAACCTATTTATTCAGCGATAATTTAATTGCAGTGATGCAATATGATGAAGCTAAATTTATAAATTTAAGGGCTGGAATTAATTGGAATATTGGAAGAAACAATGACAGAGATGGAGACGGAATTCCAAACATTAAAGATAAATGTTGGAAAAACTATGGCACTATTGCATTAAATGGCTGCACTGATTTTGATAATGATGGGGTTTATGATAATGAAGATGATTGCATAGATATTCCTGGGAAGCCTTGTACCAATGGCTGCCCCGATAAAGACAATGATTGCGTAGCTGATATCAATGATAGTTGTGTAAACGATTCTGGAAACTTTTATTTAAATGGTTGTCCTGGTATTTATGTTGACACCATGGAAATAATATTACCTTCTGAAGAACTTAAAATATTAGATGATGCCATAAACAATTTAGCATTTGAAGCGGGAACAGCTGAAATAAAAGATTCATCCCTTTTAAGTTTAGAAGAATTAGCAAAATTATTAACTGTAAAACGAGAATATAACTTAATGTTAAATAGTTATGCTGATACAATTAGTTACAATAATAAGTCTTTAAAATTAATTCAAAAAAGAGCAAAAACTATGATTAAGTTTTTAGTAAAAAAAGGCATTGCTAAAGAAAGAATAGCTGCCTACGCTTTTGAATCTAAATTACCTTTTTTAAGAAACAAAAGTGCTGAATCAAAAAACAATTCCATTGTAATAAAAATTGTAAAATAGTTTTAAAAAATAAACATAAAAAAAACCTTCAGCTAATATAACTGAAGGTTTTTTTGTGAAATATATTTGTAGATATTAAACGTTAAAAGCAGACAATTTTTTAAATTCAGCTATTCTATTGTTCAATTCTGTTTCAGTTAAATTTACTAATCTTTCAGTTCCAAAACGCTCCACACAGAAGCTTGCCATGGCTGAACCATAAATTACTGCATTCTTCATGTTTTCAAAGCTTATATCGCCAGTTTTAGCTAAATAACCAATAAATCCACCAGCAAAAGTATCGCCAGCACCAGTTGGATCAAAAACTTCTTCTAAAGGTAATGCAGGCGCATAAAACATTTCTTTACCATGAAATAACAAAGCACCATGCTCTCCTTTTTTAATAATTAAATATTTAGGACCCATGGCTTGAATTTTAGCAGCAGCTTTTACCAATGAATATTCACCTGAAAGTTGGCGTGCTTCTTCATCGTTAATGGTCAAAACATCTACCATTTTAATGGTGGCTAATAAATCGTTCATGGCTATTTCCATCCAAAAATTCATAGTATCCATTACTATTAACTTTGGGCGGTTTGTTAAACGCTCAATCACTGTTTGTTGAATTTTAGGTGTTAAATTACCTAACATCAAATATTCACAGTTTTGGTAAGAAGCAGGAATAATTGGATCAAAATCGGCCAATACATTTAATTCAGTGGTAATGGTATCGCGGCTATTCATGTCGTTATGATACTTGCCACTCCAGAAAAACGATTTTTCACCCGCTTTAACTTGTAAACCTTCTGTGTTTACGCCATTTGTGTTCAAATGATTCACAAATTCATTTGGGAAATCATCGCCAACAACTGCTACTAAATTTACACTTTTTGTAAAGTACGAAGAACACAATGCAATATAAGAAGCTGCGCCTCCAACTATCTTATCTGTCTTTCCAAATGGGGTTTCTATGGCATCAAATGCAACCGACCCAACAACTAATAAACTCATAAATAAATAATTAAATCTTTTTTGTATTTTTTTTCGCTACAAAGATTGCATTTTTAATTAGGAATTCCTATCATTGCACCCTCGTAAGACGAAAAAATCTAACGAAAATAACCATTAACACTCCTTGGTAGCTCAGCTGGTTAGAGCACATGACTGTTAATCATGGGGTCGCTGGTTCGAGTCCAGCCCAGGGAGCCAGAATGGGAAGGAGGTCTTTGTTGACCTCCTTTTCTTTTTTACTCTTCTGTAAAACCTTACTGGCATTGAGTAAAACCTCTATCGGTTTTTGAAAAGAAATAGCTGCAACTTTGTTTTCGTCAAAATGGATTTTTTCTGAAAAGATGCAGCTAAGTATCTTGTTTTTCACCTTTCCACTACTATTCTGATAAAAACCCAAAAGGTTCTCCAACATTGGTACATGGTTGTTTATATATTCCTTGTATGGAGAGAATTGTTCATTCAATTCTGATTGTATCTTTTCTAATCTAAAAATGTCAGAATCGATTGGGTTTTTCAATTCTCGATACTCTTCAATGGTCAGTTTTCCATCACGCAATAATTCTTGAATATTGTTCTTTTGCTCATTCTTCTTTTCAATTTCTGAAATAGTCTTTGCAAGGTTTCTTTTCCTTTCAACATCTTCATTTTCGAACATTCTCTCAAGTATAGAATGATATGCCTTGAATACATTTGCAGAGAATTGGATTTGACTCAATTCCCTTTCTACCACATCATGTACCCAGTCAATTGGGTATCTCTTACATTTTTTATTCTTTACACTACAGAGATAATAATGATAAGTTCCATACCTACCCTTACTTTTACCAGCAGTAAGAGAAAGATTATGAACCTTGCAACATAAATGTCCTTTGAGCGGATATAAATCCGTTTTATCCTCTCGAAATTTCATGTTGCGTCTTCGACCATCCAAAACCCTATTGGCTTCAGCAAAAAGTTCATCACTCACCAATGGAGGATGTAACCCAATCACAACTTGACTGGGTTCATTTTTAAATTCTTTAACCGGTATTTTCCCTGTATAGACAATATTCCGTATGATGTTTGGAAAAGTATTTTTTGACAGTTTAAGACCTTGTCCATTTAACCACCTCCTCACTTCATCTGCAGAATATAAACCACTTGCCATCTTCTCAAAACCTTGAACTATCAGTGGAGCATATTCACTTGGTTCAAGAGAGGAATTTTTATCAATACGAATGTTTCGAAATCCCTTAGGCGCGAGCCCTGTCCAGCATCCAGTCAATCTTGCCTTGTGGCTCCCTTCTTTGCTCCGGCGGGACAATTTTTCGTTCTCCATTTGTGGTAAAGCGTAACTTATCGCTTTTAAAAGCAGGGCATCAGGACTTGCATCATCTACCTGACCTTCTAAGAACTCTACTTCACATCCTAAACCTGCAAGTTTAGCGGTCTCAGAAAAAGATAAGATTAGATTGCGCGAATAGCGGTCAGGACGTAATATCACTATTGAATCAATTGCAATATCCGTGTTTCGATTTGACTTTATAAGATTCAATATCTTCTTCCACTCAGGGCGTCCAAAGTCTTTGGCGGAATAATCTTCTCTGAATGTTTTGATTACATTGTAATTTTTATGATGACAATATCTAACTATTGCTTCATTTTGATAATCTAAGGAATACCCTTGCTGGGCTTGCTCGTCAGTGGAAACGCGCGAATAAGTTATTACATTCTTCATGATTCTTTTATTTTACCGGATAGTATTTTTCTGTGAATATTGGGTCATTGTCATCAACAGTCTCTTCAAGACTTATGATACCTACACCGTAATGACTTAACGTTTTTATTAGTTTGGCTGTTTCGGTAAATTTTCTGTGGATATGGTCGTAACGAACTACAATAATTACATCAACCTTAATGTTCTGAAAGTGTTGGTTGTTCAGGATATTGATGATTATTTCATCAACCGGTCTTTTGGGTGCGATTATTTGCAGACGTTCATGCCAAACTACATTATAACCAGTTTGCTCAACATATGACTTCAGTCTGTTCTCAAGTTGAACAGCTACTTTTTTTCTACCGATTCTTATCAATGTTATTGCGTTTTTCATGCTGCCAATTTTGTGAAATTTTGTGAGCTAATATCTAGCCTATTGTCAGATTTTGCAGCATTTTTTTTATCTCTATTTTGACAATACATATCATATTCAATTGACGCCAATGATGACAAAAAATCCCTTATTTGATTCAGTTCGTTTTCGGTGCAGTTTTTGATTTCAGAACCAATTATATTTCTTAATTGTAAATTACTTATCATTTTATTTTTTGTTGTTTGTTTCACGAATGGTAGGGTCTCTTTAATACTTTGCAGAACCCCTTTTTTAGGTTGATTTTTGGGATTAAACACCGCCGGAAGTTAAAACATACATCCGGGGTGTGAAATCCTCTTATAGTGACCCTTACGACAATTTATGCCGCAATAGATAGGGTTTCTGCATCTTCGCCAAGTATGTCTTTGAATCGTTTTCGAGCAAACTCAATTGAAACTGGGTCAACATCATAACCTATCACATTGCGTCCCAATTTTAATGCAACTCCAACAGAACCGCCGCCAACAAAATTGTCAACCACTGTGTCACCCGGCATACTGTATGCCTTAATGAAGGTCTCATAGATTTCTTTAGGTGCTGGTGCATCGTGTGAGAAATCATTATCAATTACCGAATGTTCTTTTTTATTGAATACACTTGTAGTTAGCACATTCGTGATGTCGGCATCAGGTGATGCCATTGAGTAGTTGCAGTCTCCATTTACCAATTCTGAACTCCTAATAATCTTAAATTCACCTATTACAGAAGGTTTTTTTATAACATTAAATGTAGGTTCTTCATGAGATTTACATGCAACAATGATTCGTTCATATCCATTCATAAATCGGCTTGGATGTGGTGCAAATTTTTGATTTTTTTTCATCCAAATATTTACATCAATTATTCTCCAACCTTCATTCACTAATGCGGTCTCTACCTTAGTACAAATTCCTTGATACCCGTGACGGTATGTTTCACCTAAAATTGTAACCAGCACACCGTTACTTTTGAGTTTTTTCTTTACCTCGTGGCAATGCCTCATGAAATTCTCAACATACTCTTCTACAGTGGATTCTTGACCATGAATGGAATCACCTTGGTTTCGATACTTTCGCAAGTCATAGTAAGGGTGAGAATTAATGAAAAGTGGAATTGACCCATCTGTTATGTCTCTCATATCCATTGAGTTTTTACAGTAAAGTTTAAAACTTCCTAATTCACCATTCCCAAAATGATTCAGTTTTAATTGTTCTAATTCTTTTTCCTTCCTTTTTTTGGAGATAAGGACTTTATATCCCTTGTCAATAGTTATTCTTCCTTCATCAATTAAATTAAGAATTTTTTCTTTTTGTTTACCCTCAAAATTATAGATTGCCATCAATTTTCTCAGCGTACTTGGCGAGCAGTCCGATTGAGTAATATGGCACGCAAAGTGAAATCTGTCTAACTTGATTTTAGATGAGTATTTTAAGTCAATCGACAAATCATTCAGACCTAATTCATTTCTTTTTATACCGGGTTGTTTTCCTAGTATATCAAGTATTGATTCTACCAA
>CANGGG010000067.1 GCA_947453415.1 Bacteroidota bacterium
AGCAATTCGTTAGAAATTTTCTTTAAGCGCAGGTGGTTAGGTTTTGTAATTATCATTGTTTCATTTGGCTTAATATTTTTTATTGGCAGTATTATTCAAAGTGAATTAGCACCTTTAGACGATAGAAGTGTGATGCGAATAAGTTCTACAGCGCCTGAAGGTGCATCATACGAATTCATGGAAAATTACCAAGATAAATTATCAAAATTGGTAATGGATTCTGTTCCAGAAAAAAATATAGTAATTTCTGTTACAGCGCCAGGATTTACAGGAAGTGGTGCCGTTAATACAGGTTTTACCCGAATTATTTTAAGTAATCCAAGTGAAAGAAAACGTTCGCAACAACAAATTGTGGACATGCTTACCAAAAACTTAAAGAATTATCCCGATGCCAAAACTTTTGTAATTCAAGATCAAACCATTAATGGTTCTGGTGGCTCACGGGCGGGATTACCTGTTCAGTTTATTTTGCAGAACCAAGATTTTAATAAAATTCAACAGTTTTTGCCAAAGTTCATGGAAGCAGTAGCGGCCAATAAAACATTTCAAGGTTTTGACGTAAACTTAAAATTTAATAAGCCTGAATTAGTCATTACCATTGACAGAGACAAAGCAAAAAGTTTAGGCGTTTCGGTTCAAAGTGTTGCCCAAACATTGCAATTAGGATACAGCGGTTTGCGATACGGATATTTTACCCAACAAGGAAAACAATACCAAGTAATTGGGCAAATGGATAGGGTAAATAGAGATGAACCGTTGGATTTAAAATCGTTGTTTGTAAGAAATGATAACGGACAAATGATTCAATTAGATAACGTAGTAAATGTTACGGAACAAAGCAGTCCGCCACAGTTATACCATTATAACAGATACAAAGCTGCCACAGTTTCGGCTGGCTTAGCACCAGGAAAAACCATTGGTGATGGAATCAAGGAAATGGAAAAAATTTCGAAAACTATTTTAGATGAATCATTCACCACCGATTTGGCGGGTCCTTCTCGCGATTTTTCTGAAAGCTCATCCAATACTACTTTTGCTTTTTTGTTGGCTTTGGTATTGGTATATTTGGTATTAGCTGCGCAATTTGAAAGTTTTGTTGATCCATTTATCATTATGCTTACCGTGCCAATGGCATTGGCTGGAGCGCTTATTTCGTTGTGGTATTTTAACCAAACCATGAATATTTTTAGCCAAATTGGAATCATTGTATTAATAGGTTTGGTAACCAAAAATGGAATCCTAATTGTAGAATTTGCCAACCATCAAAAAGAAAATGGATTAAAGAAAATAGATGCGGTGAAACTTGCAGCAGTTCAGCGTTTACGTCCTATAATGATGACAAGTTTAGCAACTATTTTAGGAGCTTTGCCTATTGCCTTGGCCATTGGTGCTGGTGCAAAAAGTAGAACTGCCATGGGTATTGTAATCATTGGTGGATTGCTGTTTTCTGGTTTCCTAACATTGTATGTAATTCCTGTTATTTATAGTTTTATATCAAAGGATAAAAAAATAAAGATAATGAATGAAAAAGAAGATGAAATTTCAGCATAATTTAAATATAATAATGATATTTTCTGATAAAATGTATTCAAAAAAAATAGCCACAATACTTATTTTAAGTTTCCTGATTTTGGGTGCTAAAGCGCAACAAATGTTGACTTTAAATGAAGCTTTAAAAATAGCATTAGCCAATAATTATGCCATTCAATTGGCTAAAAATGATGCGGAAATTGCTAAAAATAGCAATTATGCAGGTGCAGCGGGAATGTTGCCAATTATTGCTGCTACTGCTAGTCAGGATAATGTAGTGAATAACACTGCGCAAAAGTTTTTAAACGGATCGGAGAACAATAAAGATGCTGCAAAATCTAATCAGTTAAACGCTGGAGTTGAATTAGGGTGGACCATTTTTGATGGTTTAAAAATGTTTGCTACTAAAAATAAATTGAATCAATTGCAAGACATTGGTGAACTAAGAATGCGTTTGCAAATTGAACAAAATTTTAGTCGCATCATGCGCGCTTACTTTGATATTTCTCAAAACAAAAAACTACTCAATGCTTATAAGCAAAGTGTAAAAATTTCGAATGAAAGATTGCAACAAGCCAATGATAAATATACAGTAGGAAAAGTTTCAAAAACGGAAGTTTTAAAAGCACAAGTGGATTTAAATACCGATAAATCGGCTCTTATGAAACAGCAAAATTTATTGCAGAATGCCAAAATAAATTTGAACCAATTACTTGCTCGAGATTTAATGACAGATTTTGAAGTGGAAGAAAATATTTTAGTCAATCAAGAATTGAAATTATTGGAATTGCAAAGCAAAGCACAAAGTCAAAATACGAATTTGTTAATTGTGAAAAAGAATTTACAAATAAACTCATTTGTAATCAATGAAATTAAGGCGGAACGCATGCCATCTGTACAGTTGAAAACTGGTTATAATATTAACAGACAAGCTTCGGAAGCTGGTTTTTTACAATCGAGCCAAACCAATGGTTACCATTATGGCGCTGCTTTAAGTTTAAATGTGTTCAATGGTTTTAGCACTGATAGAAGATTGCAAAATGCAAAGTTGAATTTAAAATCTACTGATTTTGTGTTGAAAGACAGTTTAAGTAAATTGGATTTGGCGGTTCAACAAAATTATAACACATATACTTTAGCATTGCAGTTATTACAGTTTGAAACAGAAAATGTAACTGTGGCCAAAACTAATTTTGAATTGGCCAATGAACAGTACAAAGTTGGAGTGATAACAGCCATTGAGTTGCGCGATGCGCAACTCAATTACTTGTTAAGTCAAACGCGATTATCAGCCGCACAGTTTGATGCAAAAATAGCAGAAACGGAACTGTTAAGACTGAGTGCTGATATTTTCAAAGTGCTGACGAATTAGGTTTAAATAAAAGGAGCAATAATTTTAATATTATCCGCTTTTCGATTGGTGTGAAAACCAACCGAAGAATAATATTTTGACACAGTCTCCAATTTAAATTAAACAAAGAGAGGATTTACTTGACCTAAATAACAACTTACGTTACCTAAATGAAGATTTACATGAAAAATATAAGGATTTACATAAGCCAAACGCAAACTTACGTTAACTAAATACCGATTTACGTTACCTAAGTAACAACTTACGTTAACTAAATACCGATTTACAATCTCAAAATACAGCGTACGTTCCCTAAATGCAAATTTACGTTAACTAAATACCAATTTACGTTAACTAAATACCAATTTACGTTCACCAAACACCAATTTATAAATCCAAAAAACCGACTTCAAACGACTAAAACATCCATGCTAATAAAAGGGGGAATCCTCTTTTTGGGTAAATAAACAAAAATTGATTGATCAAAAATTTGAATGGCAAGATGAATATATTGGATTATCAGTTAGCGAATCAGCTATATATAATTTAAGGCGTTATATTTTAAATCAAGAAGAACCTCATAGAAAAAACCTTTTATGCAAGTGCATAACGAGTTTTTAAAAGCGCATGGTTTTAGCAATGAAGATTTTGGCTAAAGCCGTTTGAAAGCTTTTTATCTTTTTATCCACGCCCTAAAGGACGTGGCAATTGGTTTACGATTGAATTTTATATTTCGTAATTCGAATTTCGTTCCAATTGATCGGAATATTTTTTCGAATTTTGTAGAATAATCGTCTAACGCCATACCAACGTATACATTCTTTATCCGCTATTCATTATTTAAAGTTCAATTTTCTTTTTCGAATTTCGTGCTTCTTTTTTCGGATTTTATTTTACAACCAAATTTTATATTGTAAAGTAATTTCTAAAACTTACTTTTATGCCCTCCATTTATGTTACAAAAGTTAAGCATTAAAAATTACGCAATCATTAAGCAAGTTGAAATAGAATTTCACAAGGGCTTAAATATAATTACTGGTGAAACTGGTGCGGGAAAGTCAATATTAATGGGTGCCTTGGGTTTAGTACTTGGTGAAAGAGCCGATGCAAAAGCCATTATGAATGGCGAAGATAAATGCGTGATTGAATCACATTTTTACATCAAACCCTATCATTTAAAATCGTTTTTTACCGAAAGTGAATTGGATTACGATGACCATTGTATCATTAGACGAGAAATTACTTCCAACGGAAAATCAAGGGCATTTATAAACGATACACCAGTAAATTTAAATCAATTAAAGGATTTAGGAACCATGCTCATTGACATTGTTAGCCAACATGAAACCTTGGCTTTAAATGAATCAGTTTTTCAATTGTCGATTGTGGATGCCATAGCTGAAAACGAAGAATTATTAGGCGTTTACAAGCAATCATTTTTATCATTTAAAAAGACTGAAAGGCATTTGAATGAATTGATTGAAAAAGAAGCAAAATCAAAGCAAGACGAAGATTATTTCCAATTTATATTGAATGAATTAGTAGAAGCCAACTTACAAGAAAATGAACAAATAGTATTAGAAGAAAATATAAATTTACTGAGCAATGCTGAAGAAATAAAAGCAGCTACTTTTAACGCTTATGCAGCTTTAGATTTAACAGAACCAAGTTTAATTGATCAATTGCGAAGCATAAAAAACAGTTTAACGCCAATAATAAAGCATAATAAACTAATAGGAGAGTTAAGCAATAGAATAGAACAATCTATTGTTGAATTGAAAGATATTTCGGCTGAATTGGAAACAATTTCTGATAAAACTTCAGCTAATCCCGCTGAATTGGTAAGTGTAGAAGCTCGTTTGCAGTTATTAATTAATTTGCAAAAGAAACACAGAGTGGATAATAATTTAGCGCTGTTACAATTTCAAGAAAAGTTGGAAAATGATTTGTTTGCTACGGTTTCATTGCAACATGAAATTGAAAAAATAAGCAACGAATTGCTTGAAATGAAAGCAGATTTGTTCACTAAAGCAAAAAAAGTTAGTGCAAAACGCGAAGCCATTATTCCTGTAATTGAACAAAAAGTAAAACAATTATTAACTGAGGTTTCCATGCCCAATGCTGTATTGAAAATTAATAGGGAGTTATTGGATGCGAGACAAATAAATACCAATGGAATTGATAAAATTGATTTTTTATTTGCAGCTAATAAAGGTTCAAACTTGCAGCCTATTAATAAAGTAGCAAGTGGGGGAGAGTTAAGCCGATTAATGCTTTGCGTTAAATCATTGATCAGTGAAAAGGTAAATTTACCAAGCATAGTTTTTGATGAAATAGACACCGGAATAAGTGGAGAAGCGGCTTTAAAAGTTTCGGAAGTTTTAAAGAAACACGCCAAAAAACACCAGGTTTTAGCCATTACACATTTACCACAAATAGCTGCAAAAGCTGATGCTCATTTTAATGTATACAAGCAAAATGATCAAGAAAAAACATATTCAAATATTAGATTGCTTGATAAATCCGAACAAATTAATGAAATTGCAGTGATGTTAAGTGGAAATAATCCAACAGCACAAGTTATTTTAGCAGCAAAAGAATTAATAAACAACTAGAAATTAATGAGAGAAAAGTTTTTAAAATATAACAACGACTTATTGCTGTTTTTTTTATGGCTTTCTGTTATTGGAATATTTACTACCGATTATTTTAGAGCATTGTTAAGCATTGCCATGATTGGGTTTACATTGGTTGGATTGCTTTCAGCAAAACCAAAATTTTGGTTTAAAAACTTATTGAATTCCAAATCTCTTTTGGCCTTAATTATTAGTTTTTTGGTGGTAATTCCTTCAGTTATATATTCTAATAATTTAAACTATTTTAGCTTAAGAATACAAATTCTAATTCCATTTTTGGTCATGCCATTTGCCTACGCTCAAATGGATGAAATACCTGAAAAAAGAATAAAAATTATTATTTATACATTTGTTTTAGGTGTAATTATTACTGCTATTCAAGCATTGATTTTTTATTTTAATAACCAAGCGGAAGTAAACCAAGCCTATTTAGAAAGTAGGGTCATGCCTACCATGGTTGGGCATCATCCAACATTTAGTTTAATGTGTGCTTTTTCTATTTATTTATTATATAATTCGTTTAAAAATGAAAGTGTTTTGCTTTATAAGTCAGTTATCGTTTTCATTACTATTTTCCTTATCATTTTTCTTCATATTTTTTCAGTTCGTGCAGGCTTATTCTCGTTTTACGGATTAGTATTATTGGTTTTTTACGAGCAAATTATTCTTAAAAAGCAATATGTTTTATCGTTTTCAATTTTTGTATTATGTGCCATTGTTGCTGTGTTTACGTTTAAGTTTTCTCCTACTGTAAGAAACAAATTAACCAATACGCAAAAAGACATTGATAATTATAAAAATGGTGGAAGTGCAAATGATCAATCGCTTGGAAGTAGGATGATTTCCTATAAAAATGCCATTGAAATTACTGAAAATTCTTCCTGGTTTTTGGGTTGTGGATTAGGTGATATTGAAGATTTAAACAATCAAATATTTGCAGAAAAATACCCTGATGTTACAAAAAAAATCATTCCTCATAATCAGTTTTTGTTTTATTTGGCTTCCATTGGAATGATAGGATTATTGTTTTTTTTAGCTTCCTTTTATTTTCCAATTATTTCAGATTTTCAGAATTTGAATTTATTAGCACATTTTCTGGTTATTTCCATGGCCTTTCTCATTGAAGCATTTTTAACAACTCAATTGGGTGTGGCATATACCATTATTTTTATATTGTTATTTTTAAACAGAACAAAAACAAGCCTTCACAAAGAATTAGTATAATTTGTGGACAATGATTGAGAAACATCAATTGGCAAAAAGTTAAAAAAGTTTACTTTTGCCAAAACCCAAACCACTTTGACAAAGTTAATAAACAAATTTCCAGCAGTGTTACTTTTAGCCGATGGCACTGTATTTAAAGGAACTTCAATCGGTAAAATTGGAACTACTTATGGCGAAATATGCTTTAACACAGGCATGTCGGGCTATCAAGAAGTTTTTACAGACCCAAGTTATTTTGGACAAATATTAGTAGAAACCAATGTTCATATTGGAAATTACGGCATTCACAACGATGAAATTGAAAGCAATGACATCAAAATTGCAGGTTTAGTTTGTAAAAGTTTTAACGTAACTCACGATAGAAAATTAGCTGATCAAACCATTCAAGAGTATTTTTCAATTAATAATTTGGTTGGAATTGCTGATGTTGATACCAGAGCAATTGTTCGTCATATTCGTCAAAAAGGTGCCATGAATTGCATCATTTCTTCGGAAGAAAAATCTATTGAAGAATTAACTGCGGAGTTAGCAAAAGTGCCTTCTATGGAAGGTTTAGAGCTTGCCAGCAAAGTATCAACTACAGAAACTTATTATGTAGGAAATGAAGATGCTGCTAGAAGAGTTGCTGTTTTGGATTTAGGTGTAAAGAAAAATATTTTACGTTGCCTTACCGAAAGAGATAATTATTTAGCAGTTTTTAATTGTAATACTTCATTTGAGGAAATGATGAAATTTAAACCCAATGGTTTTATGATTTCAAATGGTCCTGGCGATCCAAGCGTAATGACTTATGCGGTAGAAACTGTTAAACAAATAGTTGATGCTGGTGTGCCTTTATTTGGAATTTGTTTAGGTCATCAAATATTGGCTGAAAGCCAAGGACTAGAAACTTTTAAAATGTTTAATGGACATAGAGGTTTGAATCACCCAGTTAAAAATTTACAAACTGGTTTATGTGAAATAACTTCTCAAAATCATGGTTTTGCAGTAAAGGCAAAAGACGTGGATAACAATACAAACATTGAAATTACACACGTTAATTTAAACGATGAAACCATTGAGGGAATAAAATTGAAAAACAGAAAAGCATTTTCAGTTCAATATCATCCCGAAGCAGCTCCTGGTCCACACGATAGCAGGTATTTGTTCGATGAATTTGTGAAAATAATGAATTAATAATCCATGCATTTTATTTCTATTTATAAATAAGATAATAAATTGCATTTTAAGTAAACATAAAAAATTTAAAAGAAATGAGTTCAATTGTAGAAATTAAAGCTAGACAAATTCTTGATTCTAGAGGAAATCCAACAGTAGAAGTAGATATAATTACAGAAGATGGAGCAATGGGAAGAGCTGCAGTTCCAAGTGGAGCATCTACTGGCGCACACGAAGCTGTGGAATTACGTGATGGCGACAATGCTGTTTATATGGGCAAAGGTGTTTTAACTGCCGTTGCAAATATTAACGGTAAAATTGCTGATGCTATTTTAGGTGTTGATGTGTTTGAACAAAACAATATTGATGCTGCCATGATTACTTTAGATGGTACAGAAAACAAAGCAAATTTGGGAGCTAATGCCATTTTAGCAGTTTCATTGGCTTGCGCAAAAGCAGCTGCCATTGAAGCCAATATGCCTTTGTATCGTTATGTGGGTGGTGTAAATGCAAACACCCTTCCAATTCCCATGATGAACATTGTAAACGGTGGTTCTCATGCCGATAATTCTATCGATTTTCAAGAATTCATGATCATGCCAGTTGGTGCTGATAGTTTTGGCAGATCATTACAAATGGGAACTGAAATTTTTCATCATTTAAAAGCGGTTTTAAAATCAAAAGGATATTCAACAAACGTAGGCGATGAAGGCGGTTTTGCTCCGAATATAAAAAGCAATGAAGAAGCGATAGAAACAGTTTTAATTGCAATTGAAAAAGCAGGATTTAAACCAGGACACGATGTTTATATAGCTATGGATGCTGCTACTTCTGAGTTTTACGATAGCAAAACAGGTTTATATACATTCAAAAAATCGGATGGTAAACAATTAAACTCTTCAGAAATGGTGAGTTATTGGAAAACTTGGTGCGATAAATATCCAATTATTTCAATTGAAGATGGTTTAGATGAAGATGATTGGGCTGGTTGGGCAGAATTAACAAAAGCTTTAGGAAGCAAAATTCAGTTAGTTGGTGACGATTTATTTGTAACCAATGTAAAGCGTTTAGCCGATGGAATTAAACAAGGAGTAGCCAATTCAATTTTGGTAAAAGTAAACCAAATTGGAAGTTTAACTGAAACAATTGATACTGTAAATTTAGCAACTCGTAATTCATACACAAACATTATGAGTCACAGAAGTGGTGAAACAGAAGATACCACCATTGCCGATTTAGCAGTAGCTTTAAACAGCGGACAAATTAAAACTGGATCTGCTAGCAGAACAGATAGAATAGCAAAATACAATCAATTACTTAGAATAGAAGAAGAATTGGGTGGAAACGCTTATTTCCCTGGAATGGATTTTAAGTTTTTAAACAAATAATTATAAACCAAATCAATAAAACTCCCTAGGAATTGAAAAATTTTATCGTTAAATATTATATTTATATTTTTAATAAATACGCAGCGGCAATAGCTGTGTTTTTATTCATACTATTATTTAATGAACGAAACGGATTAATCAACCAATGGGAGCAAAAAGGTAAGTACAACAAGGTATTAGAAGAAAATGAATATTTTAAAACAGAAATAAAAAAACTGAATTACGACCATGAAAACTTGTTTTCAAATGCAAAAAATTTAGAAAAATATGCAAGAGAAAAGTACTTGATGAAACGTGATGACGAAGATGTTTTTATTATTGTAAAAAAATAGCTTGTTTTTTTAATTGATAATCTTATATTTGCGCACCCAATGAAGGGAGGTGTTAAGGGATATGATATATATTAACGTAAAAGAAAACGAATCATTAGATAAGTCGTTAAAGAAATTTAAAAAGAAGTTTGAAAAAACTGGAGTTGTAAAAGAATTACGCGCACGCCAAGCTTTTATTAAACCATGTATTCAAAATCGTATGCAAAGCATTCGTGCAGCATATAAACAAAAAATGCAACAACAAGTAGAAGGATAATTTTAAATTATTCCTATATAACATAAAAAGCCCACCAAAAGTGGGCTTTTTGTTTTTAATTTAAATATATTTTCACAATTATTAAAAGCTTAGAATTAACAGTTATTGTATTGCTGTTTTGTAAAATTTTTATAAAATATAAGTGTGGTATGCCTTAAGCGGGCTTTTTATTTTTATTTGTCATTAAAAAACAATACAATTGCGCTACTAAATTTTAAAAATGAAAAAAATAACTTTATCCATTGTAGTTTTATCTACTTTATTAATTTTTGCTTGTGAGGAAAAGATAAATACACCCCCTGCAACTACCACTTCAACAACATCAACAACAAGTACCACTTCAACAACTGGTACAACGGGAAGTACTTATTATATTAAAGCTGATTATAATGGTATCAATAAAGTATTTACTAATTTAACAGTATACAGAGATGAATCAACTGCCGATCATTATTTATTGATTGTTGCAAATAATACGGATAAAGAAAATCCTAAAATTGAATTTAATTTTAAAGAACCAATCAATGGTTGGACAGATAATTTAAGTTATGCATTAAATGCTGAATCTTCTAATTCTTATGTGAAATATACCAATGAATCAGGAAAAGTATATAGCACAATTAATACATTGGCTACTCAAATTCCATTAGTAACTCAGTTTACTAAATTGCAATATATAAAAGACGGTATAATTACTGCTAATTTAAGTGGAACTTTGGCCATAGATACAGATACATCTACAATTAGAATTACTTCAGGTAAAATTAATTTAAAAGCAGATAATTAAAACTGTCTGTTTTAATTATCTAAATACAAAAAACTGTTTATAATAAAAAAGTATTGAACATCGTTTATCTTTATATTTGATTTCTTTAATTAAACTAAATGTTAAAAAAAATAATTTTCATTCTAATAGGTATAATTGCTACTAATAGTATTAGTGCTCAAACTGTTTTGAGTGACAATACTCTTTTTTTAGCTTCCATAGATTCAAACACTGTTAAATTGAGAAATAAATTATTTCCAATTGTTTGGCAAGGTGATTTAAATATTTATGGTTTTGAGGAAAATGAAGTACCAGTTTATTCTAATGAAGATATCAAAACACGTTTGAGTTTATTAGAAACAGAAATTCCTTTAGATTATAATGATCAAGTTAGACCATATATTGATTTATATACAGTTCGTAAGCGCAAATTATTAGCTAAAGTGCTTACTTTGTCAAAATTATATTTTCCCACCATAGAAGAAATTTTTGATAGAGAAGGAATTCCATTAGAAATGAAATATTTGGCAGTAATTGAATCAGCTTTGAATCATGCTGCTACCAGTCCTGTTGGTGCTGCCGGAATGTGGCAGTTTATGGCTCCTACTGGAAATATGTATGGTTTAAAAACTACTAGTAATTTAGACGAAAGACGTGATTTCATTAAATCAACTGAAGCATCTGTCATGTATTTTAAAAACTCGTACCGCGTTTATGGCGATTGGTTATTAGTAATTGCTAGTTACAATTGCGGAATGGGGAATGTAAATAAAGCCATCAGAAAAAGTGGAGGTAAAAGAAGTTTTTGGGAAATAATGCCTTATTTGCCAAGAGAAACTCGAGGATATGTGCCAGCTTTTATTGCAGCTACTTATGCTATGAATTATGCTTCGGAACACAATATTTATCCTGCTGAATTAGATTTAAATTACCATACCGACACAGTTCAAGTTGATAACAGGTATTCATTAGAACAATTGTCAATGGCATTAGATATTTCAGTTGCTGAAATTAAACTATTGAATCCATCACTTAGAAGAGGATATATTCCATTTACAGCAAATAAAGTATCACTTACTTTACCCTATAATAAAATTATAAAATTTGCTTCAGTTAATAATATTGAAAACCTAAACTTAGCTGATGAACAGTTAATGGCTTTAGCAAATTCAAAACCTAAAGTTTTAAAAGATACTGATAAAATATTTTATAGAGTTAGAAAAGGAGATTTGTTGGCTAGCATAGCCAATGAATACAATGTTACTGTAAAACAACTTAAAAAGTGGAATAGAATCAAAGGTGCTAAAATAAAAAAAGGCCAACGACTTAAAATATTTACCAATAAAGCTTAGTGAAAACTAAGCTTTTTTTTTGTAGATATAGTTTGATATAATCAATAAATCTGAACAAATTTGCTTCAAATATGAATAACAATTGAAAAATTGTGGATACTTCCATGAATATTTTAAATAAATTTGTTAGCTTTTAAATAATAGAATTTTTTTTGATGGACGAGTTAAATAACAACAATAACGAAATACCCGTTAATAACGAATATCACGTAACGCCAGTTAGTGGATTGTACCAGGATTGGTTTTTAGATTATGCTAGTTATGTTATTTTAGAACGTGCAGTTCCTGCAATTGAAGATGGTTTAAAACCTGTTCAACGCAGAATATTGCATAGCATGAAAGAAATGGACGATGGCCGCTTTAACAAAGTAGCTAATATTATTGGTCAAACCATGCAATACCATCCGCATGGAGATGCCGCTATTGGCGATGCTTTGGTGAACATTGGTCAGAAAGATTTACTCATGGAATGCCAAGGAAATTGGGGTGATATTAGAACGGGTGATTCTGCTGCTGCGGCTCGTTATATTGAAGCTCGATTATCAAAATTTGCTTTAGAAGTGGCCTTTAACGGACAAACTACCTACTGGCAAAGTAGTTATGATGGTCGTAAAAAAGAACCTATTTCATTGCCTATGAAATTCCCTTTGCTTTTAGTTCAAGGAGTTGAAGGTATTGCGGTTGGATTGGCAACTAAAATTTTACCTCATAATTTTATTGAATTAATTGAAGCTTCCATTGATTATTTAAAAGGCAAAAAATTTGATTTAGTGCCAGATTTTCCTACTGGTGGTTCTATTGATGTAAGTAATTACAATCAAGGAATGAAAGGTGGAAAAATTAGATGCAGGGCAAAAATTGAGGAGTCAGATAAAAAAACCTTATTCATCAAAGATATTCCTTATGGAATTACCACTACTAGTTTAATTGAAAGCATTATAAAAGCCAATGACAACAATAAAATTAAGATTAAAAAAGTAATTGATAACACCGCTAAAGATGTAGAAATAGAAATACAATTAGCGCCAGGAATTTCACCCGATATTACCATTGATGCACTTTATGCATTTACTGATTGCGAAATTTCTATTTCGCCAAATACTTGCGTAATTATTCAAGATAAACCTCATTTTATGCCTGTAAATGAGTTATTGAAAATTAGCACCGATAATACCTTAGAATTACTTAGAAGAGAACTTGAAATTAGAAAAGGTGAATTAGAAGAAAATTGGCATTATGCTTCACTCGAGAAAATATTTATTGAAAACAGAATTTACCGAGACATTGAAGAATGTGAAACTTTTGAAGACGTAATAGACACCATTTGGCGTGGCATGAATAAGTTTAAAAAACTATTTATTCGTGAATTAAATGAAGACGATATTTTAAGATTAACAGAAATAAAAATCAAGCGAATTTCAAAATACGATGGTTTTAAAGCTGACGATTATATTGCTAAAATTCAGGCCGAATTAGAGCAAATAAAAAATGATTTAGCAAACTTAAAACTATTTGCCATTAAGTATTTTGAAAACCTTTTAAAGAAATACAGCAAAGGCCGTGAGCGTAAATCGGAAATAAAAACATTTGATAATATTGATTCAAAAACGGTGGCCATTGCTAACCAAAAATTATATATCAATAGGGTAGAAGGGTTTGTAGGAACTGGACTTAAAAAAGATGAATACATTTGTGATTGTTCTGATTTAGACGATGTAATTGTATTTAAAAAAGATGGTAAAATGCAAGTAAGTAAAGTGCAGGATAAAGCATTTGTGGGTAAAGATATTTTATACGCTTATGTATTTAAAAAAGGTGATGACCGCATGACTTACAATATGATTTATATTGATGGAAAAACAAAAGTAAGTTATTCCAAACGCTTCAATGTATCAGGAATTACCCGCGATAAAGAATACGATTTAACACTTGGAAGTCCAAATTCAAAAGTGCTTTACTTTACGGCAAATCCTAATAGTGAAGCTGAAATAGTAAGTGTAACTTTAAGTCCATTGAGCAACGCTCGTAAATTAGTTTTTGATTATAATTTTGCAGAATTGGCAAT
>CANGGG010000068.1 GCA_947453415.1 Bacteroidota bacterium
CAAGCAGCAAGGTTACATATAAAATTTCGTTCCAAAATATCTTCTGAAACAATTGTATTTTCTAATAAAATCATAAATAAAAGCCAAATGTAATATTTTAGCTTAAATGATTTGATAATTTTTTGTTTTATAAATGACTAGTTTATGATTTTGAATGTGTTGCACTAATTCTTTAACAATTTAATTGTATCAATAAAACCATTTTCATCTGTTAATTGAGCAAAGTAAACTCCCGACTTTAAACTTATCATTTCATTAATAACAATGGTATTATCTCCAATAACACTTTGAATATTTTTTACATAAACTTCTTTACCAATGGCATCATTTATAATTAATTTGACAGCTTTGATATTTTTACTATTAAAACTTAATGTTATTTCGTTGCTAAATGGATTTGGATAAAACAATAATTTTGAGGATTCATTTGGTATAATACCTATGGATGTATTATTGCACATGGCATCATTCAGTTTTTGCCACATTTGATTACAAAAAACCGTTGGTACTTCTACCAATGAACCAGGCGCATCACCCATTCTTACCACTACCAAACCTTTGCTTTTTGAAACACAAAGTATTTGTCCGTTTTTACCTAAAGCAGCATACATATCAGCCGGAGCATTTGGAGCATATGAACCCGGAAATACCGTTTGTAAAGTCGGAATCATGTATGATTTTTTTCCATTTAACCACCATAAATATCCATAAGAAAGATTGATGTTTTGAGATGTATTAGTTGATTGATTGATGTAATTGGTATCAAAAAGTAAAGTATCTGTATTCCATATACAATTATTTTGATACAGCAATCCAAAACGTGCCATGTGCCTCACTTTGCTATAAAAAACATTGTCAAAATTGCTAGTTAACCAAAAACCGTTAATACCTGTTTTTGCAAAAAGTTTTGTAGATGTATAAAGATTAATAGTTTTGGAAGTTACTGTTGTAATTACTTTTTCTAAAAGCGTATATGGTGCATTGTGATAAGCCCATCTACTGCCAGCATATGCTTTAAAAGTTAAACAAGTTTTATCGGTACAATGATTATCGGTTACACCATCATCTAATCCACTTGTCATGGTTAATTGATTAAGAATAGTTATTTTATTTTCTTGTTCTAAAGTACAATCTGTCCAACCATTTCCCAAATATTTTGACGAAGTATCAGATAATTTTAGTAGCTTTTCTTCTTTTGCTTTTCCTATTAAAAATGATGTGATGGTTTTACCAGCCGAAGCCCAATACCAAGCACTATCTTTGGTAAATGTTCCAAAATATTTTTCTAAAACTATTTTACCATCTTTTAAAACCATAAAACCTTTGGTGTTTTCTTGTTCTAAAAAACTATAAAGTGAATCTATTTTTGGTAAACACCAACCTAAAGAATTTGGTGTAATGGTATCCCAATTTGCCGTAAAACTTAAAGGCGGAAAGTATAATTTTTGAGCCTTTGAATATTCACTAATTAGTAATAAAGAAATTGATAACAGTATAATTCTTCTATTCATTTTTTTTATTTTTAGGAGTAAAAACTTATTAAATGGTTTAAAATATTTATTTTTTTATTACCATATTACCTAAACACTTAAACACTTAAACAAATAAACACTTAAAACTAATCCTCAATAGTGTTATCAAAATCAAATTGGTAAAGTGGATCAATAGGGGTGTTTTTATCTACTTTAATTAAGTCTATTAAAATGCCATTTTTTAAACCATATACACAGCCATGTAGCATTAATGATTGGTTATTGTGCCAAGCTTTTTGAACTATAGAAGTTTTAACTAAATTATTTACTTGTTCTATAATATTTAGTTCCACCAATGCATCGGTTTTATCTTCAATATTTTCAATTTTATTAAGCGCATAATTGTGTAATCTATAAACATCTTTTATGTTTCTAAGCCATTTATTTAACAGGCCAAAATGATGGTTTGTAATGGCGGCTTTTACACCACCGCAACCATAATGACCACAAACAATTACGTGTTTTACCTTTAAAACCTCCACCGCATATTTTAATACACTCAGCATATTTAAGTCAGTATTTACAACTAAGTTTGCAATGTTTCTATGCACAAATATTTCGCCTGGTTCGGTGTTTGTAATTTCATTTGCAGGCACACGGCTATCGGAACAACCAATCCATAAAAACTCAGGTTTTTGAATGTCTGCTAAGTTTTTAAAATAGTCTTTATCTAAATCTGTTTTATCACTTACCCACGATTTATTTTGAAGCAATAATTTTTCGTATTCGTTCATTATAATTTAGTTTATTTTTTTAAAATAAGGGTTTGGACTTGAAACAGAAATTTTCTTATCGACAGTAATTTTTTTGAATTGTGCCATCAATATAAATTCATCTAATATTTCAATAATATCTTTATCAATAAATAATGCTGCTGTTCCGTCTATAATTACAAACGATTCATTGGGCATTTGTTCTAAGTGATTGCGCAAAACAGCTTTATTCAAAAAGGAAACATTTCCTTTAAGTCTTATCAAATAATTGTTTTTATCAATAGTAATTGACACCGACTTTTTATAGCTATTTTTAACAATAAAATAAATAGAACTAAGTATGCCCACAGCAACTCCGGTTAACAAGTCGGTAAAAACTATAGCAATAACAGTGATAATAAAAGGAATAAACTGGTCGAAACCGTTTTTATAAAGTTCTTTATATAAAACTGGATTTGTTAATTTATAACCAACAAAAACCAATAATACTGCTAAGCTTGACAAAGGAATTTGGTTAAAAAATTTGGTTAAAATTAACACGCAAACTAACAATAAAACACCATGTAAAATAGCTGCCATTTTAGTTTTTCCACCGGCAACAATATTAGCACTGCTCCTAACAATAACAGCGGTAATTGGTAAGCCACCAATTAATGCCGAAACTGTATTTCCAGCTCCTTGAGCTATTAATTCCTTACTGGTAGGTGTAAATCGTTTTTGTGGATCTAACTTATCGGTAGCTTCTATGCTTAATAAAGTTTCTAAACTCGCTACAATGGCAATTTTGAAGGCAATAAATATTACACTTAAATTTAAAATTTGCGTAAAATCGGGCGAGTTAAAATTTTCTTTACTTAATATGTTTGGTATTTGAACCAAATGTTCGCTTTCTAAAGCATAGGAAGGAAAAAGTAAACTTATTATCATACTAAAAGCAGTTCCAAATAATACAGCTACCAATGAAATAGGTAGCAACTTAAATAGCATCATTTTTTTAAATTGTTCTTTATCTCCAAAATACAAAACAAGGAAAGTAACAAAACTTACCAAAATTGCTGTGGGTGTTATTCTATCAAACAAGTGCAATAATTCAGAAAAAGTATTTTGGTGGTCAATTTGAATAAACGATTCATCGCCTTCAAAATCTACGTCATAACCAACGGCATGTGGCAACTGTTTAAAGATTAAAATAATGCCAATGGCAGCAAGCATGCCTTTTATAACCGATGAAGGCACAAAATTACCAATGATTCCCGCTCCTATTAAGCCTAATATTAACTGAATAATTCCTGCAATAAAAAGTGCTGTTAAAAATACTTCAAAACTTCCTAATTGCTGAATAGCAGTTAATACGATTACAGTTAATCCAGCAGCCGGTCCACTCACACTGGTATGTGAACCACTTAAAAAACCAACTATTATTCCACCACAAATTCCAGCTATAATTCCTGATACTAATGGTGCACCCGATGCCAATGATATTCCCAAACATAAAGGCAAAGCAATAAAAAACACCACAATAGATGATGAAATGTCGGACTTAAATGTTTCTTTTGATATCATACTTTATTAATGTGTTCAAATATAGTTTTAGTAATGTATTAGTCAAAAATATATTATTTATGCTTAAAAAATTATATAAACATGGATTTTATTAGGCAGAAAACTTAATATTGAAAATATTATTTCAAGTTTCCTTTTCGGTAGTTGAGCTTGTCGAAACGAGTTAAACAATTCGACAAGCTAAGTGGTCGCTTGTTTAAATGAAATAAAATAAATAAAAACAATGAATAAACTTATCTATTTTATACTAATATTTATTCTAAAATGGAATGGATTAAATGCCCAAAGTATTTGTTTCAATCCAATGTTTGTTGGAAGTAAATTGGTTTTAAATAAAAAGTATTTTATGGCAAATTCTACTGATAGCATTCAAATAGAAACGCTCAAGTTTTATATATCAAACATGGAGTTTTATAAAAATGAGCAATTAATATATAAAGAAAAAAATAGTTTTCATTTAATTGATGCTGCTGATAGTTCAACCTTTAATTTACCTATTAATTTTCTATCAAAGACATTCTTTAATCAGATAAAATTCAATATTGGCATTGATAGCATTACTAATTATGGCGGTGCAATGGGTGGCGATTTAGACCCTACAAAAGGAATGTATTGGACTTGGCAAAACGGTTATATCAATTTTAAAATAGAAGGCAAAAGCAATTTGAGTATTGCTAAAAACAAAGAGTTTGTGTTTCATTTGGGTGGTTATCAAAATTCATTTAGCACTTTACAAACCATACAATTACCCATTCAAAATAGTGAAGTTATTTCAATAAACATGGCCATTGATAAATGGATAAATGAAATTGATTTGGATAAACAAAACCATATTATGTCGCCAAGTAAAGAGGCTGTTTTTCTTTCAAATAAACTTTCCACTATTTTTAGTGTTTCAAAATAAATGAAAATAAAAACGATAGTTATTAGCTGCATTATTTTCCTGCTATTTGCTTTTGTAAGTGAAGATGATTTTTTATTTACTACACCCAAAAACTGGCCAAAACCTGTTTATAATTTTAAGAAGAATCAATTAACAGATTCTAAAATACTTTTGGGAAGGGTTTTGTTTTACGATCCAATTCTCTCAAGGAATAATACCATTTCGTGCGCTAATTGTCATTCGCAATATACTGCGTTTACGCATGTAGACCATGCCTTGAGTCACGGAATAGACGACAGAATTGGCACAAGGAATTCGCCTGCGTTAATGAATTTAGCATGGCATCAATCATTCATGTGGGATGGTGCTATCAATCATTTAGACATGCAAGCTTTAGCCCCTATTAGTCATCATGACGAAATGGATGAAAACATTAAACATGTAATAGAAAAGCTAATAGCTTCTAAAATTTATCCATTGCTATTTTACAATGCTTTTAACGATAGTACTATTACTGGCGAAAATACATTGAAAGCCATTTCACAATTCATGTTAATATTGGTAAGTGCTAACTCCAAATACGACAAAGTAAAACGAATGGAAGAAACATTTACCAATCAAGAAGAAAATGGTTACAAGTTGTTTAAACAAAATTGTGCCTCGTGCCATACGGAACCATTGTTTACAAACATGGAGTTTAATAACAATGGAATTCCAATTGATAGTTTGTTAAATGATATTGGCAGGAAAAGAATTACACAAAACAACCAAGATTATTTAAAGTTCAAAGTACCAACATTGCGAAATATTGAGTTTTCGAGTCCTTATATGCATGATGGACGTTTTAAAAGAATTTTTGAGGTAATTAATCATTATACCAATATTCAAAAAAGTAAAACATTGGCCAAGCAGCTACAAAAACCAATCATACTTTCCTCTAATGAAAAGGTAGATTTAACAGCATTCTTGCTTACTTTAACAGATAAAGATTTTTTGTTTAATCCAAAATTTAGTTTTCCTAAGGAAGTGCTTTTAAAATAGCTACTGGCAAATGGCATCTAGTTTCTAGCATTTTCATACTTCAAAACGCTCATCTCCCATTGCCCAGTGCTCACTTCATACTTAATAATTCATACTTCAAAGTTTACGCTGTTTCGTATATAATTAAACCCGTTCTAATTTTAGGTTCTATCCAAGTAGATTTTGGTGGCATAATTAAGTTTTCGTCAGCTATTTGTTTTATTTCCTCAATGCTTGTTGGGAATAAAGTTATTGCTAAATCAAAATCTCCGCTATCCACTGCGTTTTGTAATGGTAACAATCCCCTACTTCCATCCAAAAAATTCAAACGCTTATCGGTTTTACTATCGCTAATATTAAATATGCGTTTAAGAATAAACTCTTCTACAATGCTTACGTCCAAATTTGCTAATGTTCCGTTTAGTTCTGCTTTGTATTCCGCTTTCAATGTTAAGTCATATGCATCGTTATTTAAATAAATACCAAATTCCTGCTTTTCTAATGGCTGCACTGGAATATGCCCACAAGGCATTACGTTAAAATATTGACCTATTTTATCCATAAAATCATCCGCATTTACCACCGCTTCATCTTTTACCAAACGATGGTATTCAAAAATATGAAGTTTATTAAATGGTATTAAACAAACCGGAAAAAAATTAAATAATTCTGAGCCATCGTATTCACCTTTTTCAGCTCTTTTATTTTTAGCAAAAGTAGCACTACCGCCACTTCTATGATGTCCATCGGCAATGTATAAATGACTTATTTGTGCAAATGCATTTTCTATTTTTGCTAAATCGGCATCATTGTTAACTGGCCATAAATTATGTTTTATTTGATCTTGACTTATAAAATTATATTCTGGTGCATGGCTATGTATAGTTCTGTTTATGACTTCTTCCACATCACTATTATCGGGATATGTTAACAGTATGGGATTTCCTAAACCGCTAAAAAACTCAATGTGTTCTGCTAACTCATTTTCCTTTTCAGTAATGGTATTTTCGTGTTTTAATATTACGTTGTTATTATAATCATCTATAGAAGCAGCGGCTATTAACGAAGTATAAGCCACACTTCCTTTGATTAATCTATAAACATAATAGTTAGGTTCAGTATCTTTAACTAACACTTTTTCTTCTTTGAATTTATTTAAGTATTCTAAACCTAGGGGAAAGTGTTTGGCTGGATTTTTCTTTTCGCCTTTAAAATGTAAAGTCGGCTTTACCACATGTAAATAGCTATATGGATTTCGCATTATTTCATGTAATGAAAGTTCGCGTAAACTACTGTCGTAACTGGGTGCGGATACTTGAGCTGCTTTATCGCGAGCTGGACGCAATGCAGCAAAAGGTTTTATTATAGCCATAGATTTATTTTATCCCTGCAATAATATTTTTTTTTGTTGACATTGGCAGTTGATAGTTGTTAGGGATTTATAATTTTCATAGATCACGCAACTCAAGAACTTGTTAAATATAAAAAATTTTTAATATTTTTACTTCCTATAATGAAGCACGTTTTATAAAGCAACTCACACATTCACAATTTTATTTTATGAGGATTACTATATAATTTTATAACATTTATTATTAATTTTATAAAACAATTTAATAATACCATAACTAATTTTATTAAAATTAAATTTAATTTGTAAAGTAGAAATTATTATTTATGAGAAACATATTTACAAAAAATAAAATTAAAAAAAGTGCTGTAGCAATACTAATATTTGCTAACAGCCATGCATTTAGTCAAAGTTACAATAACCTTTGGATTCCAGATACCCTTTCAGGAACTACTTTTAACTTAAATATAAAAGACACATTTGCTCAAATAGTAAATAACGGAAATCAAACCATCACAAGTGGAATAAATGGTAAAATTTGGGGGCCAACTTTGTTTTTTAATAAAGGCGATGTAGTTCACATGAATGTAAAAAATGGCTTGAATGATTCTACAA
Source organism: Bacteroidota bacterium (assembly GCA_947453415.1). GTDB lineage: Bacteria > Bacteroidota > Bacteroidia > UKL13-3 > UKL13-3 > JAAFJM01. The sequence goes on from CANGGG010000068.1 coordinate 7,678, forward strand.
CCATTCATTGGCATGGTATGCATTTACCAGCTGTAATGGACGGTGGACCACATCAAATTATTCCTCCAGGAACTGTTTGGCAACCATATTGGGAAGTAAAAAACAATGCTGCAACTTATTGGTATCACCCACATTTGCACGAAATGACTATGGAACAAATTACCAAAGGTATTGGTGGATTAATCATAGTTAGAGATGAAATAGAATCGAAATTGGCATTACCAAGAACCTATGGAGTAGATGACATTCCTTTAGTATTAACAGATAGAGATTTCAACACATCTAACCAATTTGTTGCGGTTCCTTATGGCGATACCATGATGGTAAACGGAACATTGCGTCCGCAGTTTATTATACCTGCGCAGGTTATTCGTTTTAGAATTTTAAATGGTGCCATAGAACGTTCTTATAATTTAGGATTTAGCGATAACAGAACATTCCAAATTATTACTTCAGATGGTGGTTTATTAAACGCACCAGTTCCTGTAACTCGTTATTTATTACATGCTGGTGAACGTGTTGAAATTTTGGTAAATTGTGGAGCTGATTTAGGAAAATCATTAGACTTAAAAGCATATAATTCTACTTTAGGAAATTTTGTAGCAGGTGGAGAAGCTTTTGTTAACGGGCCTTTTGGAAACGCATTGGGTAAAAAAGATTTCAATATTGTTCACTTTAATATTGGTGCTCAAAACAGCAATGCCATTACAACCATTCCAACTTTATTATCCAATAATGTATTGTTAAAAGAATCCGATGCAATGATTACCAGAAAGCTTACCTTAAGCGATAGTTCAGGAGTTACCAAACCTGTAATATTAGGGCCAAATGCTTTTATAATCAACCACAAATTATTTGATATCAATTACAATGAATACAATGTTCCATTAAACAATACTGAAATATGGGAAATTACAAGTACATCAGTATTTGGTCATCCGTTCCATATTCATGATGTGGAGTTTAATATTTTATCGGTAAATGGTGTAGCGCCAGTACCTGCACAAGCAGGCTGGAAAGATGTAGTGTTTGTTCCTGGCAAAATAGGCACAACGCCATCAGTGGTTAAATTTATAGCTAAGTTTGATGATTTTGCTGATTCATTGCATCCGTTTATGTTCCATTGCCATATATCGCTTCATGAAGATGAAGGCATGATGGGACAATTTGTGGTAACTAATAAAACTACAAGTGGTATCAATACCATTGACAAAAATGCAACTGATTTTAGGGTGTATCCAAATCCTGCAAACGAAAAATTATTCTTTACCTTTAACAATCCAGAAGCTAAAGTATATTATGTATCTATATTAAATATAGTAGGTAAAGCAGTCATGATGTTACCTCGTCCGGAATGGCAAAATGGTATTGATATTTCTAACCTTGCTGCAGGAACTTATTTTGTTCAATTAACGGATGATAAAACAAAGACTACCACTGTTAAAAAGTTTGTGAAGGAATAAAAATCATTTGGACACTGAGCTTGTCGAAGTGTCAAACTCGTTTCGACAAGCTCAACGACCGGATTACATAATACAGAGGAATAACTATAAAATTGCGTAAGGGATAATAGCGGAAATCCTTTTATGCAGCAAAGCGAAATAAAAGATTATAGCGGACAGCCCGACCATTATTGATTTATAAAAAAATCAATAATGGTTACGCCCAAAAATATAAAATTAAAATAATGAGAATAAAAATATTTACTTGTTTACTATTGCTTTTAGCAATCAATGCAACTGCACAACGAACTACAGTATTAATTATAGCCGATGATTTAAGTGCAGATTATTTTGGTTTTTTTCCTGGTTATGGCGATACGGTAGATGTTCCAAATATTCGCTATTTAGCAAATAAAGGAATTGTGTTTACCAATCATATGTCGAACCCAGTTTGCTCTTCTACCCGAACAAGTATTTTAACTGGACGCTATAGTTTTAGAACTAAAGTTGGTGGCATTGTTGGTGGTGCTGGAGGATCTAATTCTATTGACACAGCAGAAATCAGTATTCCTAAATTATTAAAAGTTCACAATGCCAATATTGGCAAAGCTGATATTGGAAAATGGCATTTAAATTTAGCAGCTCCTGTAACTAATTTAATGAGTCCATTAAAACTTGGATACGACCATTATGAAGGTCCATTCATTGGTCAATTACCAAGTTTTACTAATTGGACAAAATATACCAATGGTGTATCGAGTGCTATTACCAATTATGCAACTACCGAAAATGTAAACAATGCGGTAACTTGGTTAAATACACAAACCAATAAACCAGTGTTTTTATGGTTGGCATTTAACGCACCTCATGAGCCACTTCATTTACCACCATTAAATTTACATAATTATAAAACTTTATCAGGAACTGCCATTGATATTAAGAATAATCCAAAGTCATATTTTAAAGCAATGATTCAAGCCATGGACCATGAAATAGGAAGACTGTTTGATTCATTGAAGGCGATGAACAGATTTGATAGCACTGATTTTATTTTTATAGGCGACAATGGAAACACCCCTCGCACGGCACAAATAGCCGATACATCAAAAGCCAAAGGAACCGTTTACCAATATGGAGTTCACACACCTATGATTATTACCGGTCCAAGTGTGGTTAATCCGAATAGAATTTGCAATGCATTAACCAATACAGTTGATTTATTTTCAACGGTTTTAGAATTAAATGGATTTACCAATTGGCAAAATCAAATTCCTGCAAATAAACCAGTAGATAGTAAAAGCTTAATGCCATTGATTAAAAATACAGGAACTGAAATTAGACCTTGGCAGTTTTGTGAAATATTTAAATTGCAACATGATTCCTTTGAAGGAAAAGCTATTAAAAACATGGATTACAAACTAATTCATTTTGATTATGGGAAAACTGAATTTTATAACTTAAAAAATGATCCTTTGGAAACTAAAAATTTGTCATATTTTTCAATGTCAGTAGATGAAAGAAATAATTACGATTACTTATGTGCTCAATATAATCAATTAACAAACTCAAGTGCTGATTGCACTGTAACGGGAATTAATGAAATAAGCAATGAATTTGCTTTAAAATTATATCCTAATCCATTTACAAAAAACATTCAAATAGCAAACAAAAAGGCTAATACTATTGTTGAGATGTACAATTCAATAGGTGAAAAAATATATGTTGGAACACAAATAGAAATACAAGATTTTTCAAGCTTACCAAAAGGCATTTACTTTGTAAAATTAGAAAATAAATCAATAGCAATTATTAAAGAATAAGAACCATGAAAAAAAACATCACACTATTTACCATTTTATTGTTTAGCATTATAGCAAATGCACAAACCAATCCAGCCATATTAAATTGGCTACAAAACACTACCGTTACTGGCCGACATTATGTAAAAAACAATTCAACACCCATTGTGGATGCTGCCATTGCAAATTGCCAAAGTATTAAATACTCAGCAACTTCTGTTTATGTAGCTACCAATGGAATTCCCACTTATATTACTGGACCGTTTCAAGATGGAAATCCAGATTCTGCAAGAAGTCAAAATGCAATTTTTAAGTTACCTTTGAACCCAATTGAAAACACAGGCGTTCCAACTGCGACAACCGGAGGTAATATTGGTTTATTTATTAATGGAGTTGCATTATTTGATTATCGTGACGGTGTTTCTTGGAAAAATTCCACAAGTTCTTTGTGCGGTGGTCCAATCAAACCACCTTGTATGGGCGATGGTGTTTGGAACCGCGATGCAGTAGTTGGTGAAAGAATTGGATTCGATTGTTCAAAGGCGCATCCTGCAATGGGTAATTACCATCATCATCAAAATCCAAGTGCATTTAGTTTAGATTTAAAAGTTATTTCAGATGTATGTAAACTTTATGCATCAGATGGATTATATGCCATTGATTCTAGTAAACATTCTCCTTTAATTGGTTTTGCATATGATGGTTTTCCTATTTACGGTGCTTATGCATATAAAAATGCAGATGGAACAGGAGAAATTACAAGAATGAAAAGTAGTTATACATTAAGAAATATTACAACTAGAACAACCAATGCAAGCGGAACAGCTGTAACTGCTGGCCCAGATGTAAGTACAACTTATCCCCTAGGATATTTTAGAGAAGACTATCAATACAATGTTCCAACTAGTTCATCTCAAGATTATTTAGATTCACACAACGGTCGTTTTTGTAAAACACCAGAATATCCAAATGGAATTTACTGCTATTTTGCTACAGTAGATGAGAATTGGAATTCAGCCTATCCATATGTAGTTGGTCCAACATTTTATGGTGTAAAATCTGCTTCAAAAGTTACATCAATTACAGAAACAGTTACTACTTACACGCCAGGTGGAAATACTGGAATTAATAAAAGTGAATTAGATGAATCAAAAATAAATGTATTCCCTAATCCAGCAAAAGATTTTATTGCCATTCAATTAAATCAACTAACAAAAAATAATATTGATGTAGAACTTTATGATTTAACAGGAAGATTGCTTCAAAAAACAGTTTTATTTCAAGGTAGTACAATTGTAAACTTTGACACCAGAACCTTATATGAAGGAACTTATTTAATTAAAATAAATGATAATGGCAATGTAGTAACTAAAAAAATTACCATTTCAAAATAAGCATAAATAAAAATATTATAGGTGAAAGTATCTTTCAAAATTTCCATTGCCTTGGCAATTCTTTATTTCTCAGCAAATAAAGTAAAAGCTCAGTATAACGACCTAAAAGTTCCTACAACTATTACAGGTACTGATTTCAATTTAATTTTGAAAGATACTTTTGTACAATTTAAAACCGGTAATCAAACCATTACTGGTGGAATAAATGACAATAACTTTTGGGGTCCAACTTTAATTATGACCAAAGGTGATGCGGTTAAAATGAAAGTTACCAATAAACTAAATGACTCCACCACTATTCATTGGCATGGCATGCACTTACCTCCTATTATGGATGGTGGACCACATCAAATAATTCCTCCTGGAACTGTTTGGGAGCCTTATTGGATAGTAAAAAACCAAGCTGCAACACTTTGGTATCACCCACATTTACATGAAATGACACAGGAACATGTTACCAAAGGTTTGGGTGGTTTTATAATTATAAAAGATGAGGAAGAAGCCAAATTAGCTATTCCAAGAACTTATGGAGTTGATGATTTTCCTCTAGCATTATCGAGCCGCAGGTTTTTATCAAATAATCAAATGGCCGATAGTGTAATTGATAACTATGGTGACTATGCCATGATTAATGGAACTTTAAATCCTCAGGTAAGTTTACCTAAACAAGTTATTCGATTAAGAATTTTAAATGGAGAAATTCAAAGAGGTTATAATATTGGCTTCAGCGACAACCGCACTTTTTATGTAATTGGAAATGATGATGGTTTGTTAAATGCACCAGTGGCAGTAACTCGTATGGCTGTTCAAACTGGAGAACGTTACGAAATTTTATTGGATTTAACAGGAAGTTCTGTAGGATCAACACTTGATTTGAAAGCCTATAATTCAACTACTGAAATCCAAGCATTAACTCCGGGACAATCAACATTTGGTTGGCCGGGATTAGAAGGAAGCCCTAAAAATCCTACAGGAAAAAATGGACCTATTAACGGTGGATTATTGAACACTACTGATTTCAATTTATTAAGAATTAATATAGTTGCATCAAATTCAAATGCCATTAATACTATTCCAACTGCCTTGGTAAATAATACTTATTTAACTACTGCAGATGTTACCAATTCAAGAACAATAAATGTAACAGGTGGAAACCAAGGAGCTGCATTTTCATTGAACAATGAATTTTTTAGTCTTACTAAAACCAATCAAACTGTTAACTTAAATGCTGTTGAAAAATGGACCATTGTAAACAATAATATATTTGGCCACGCCTTCCATTTGCACGATGTACCTTTTAAAATTATATCGCGAAGTGGCGGAAACATGGGAACTACCATGAGAAGTTATGAGCAAGGCTGGAAAGATGTGGCATGGATTCCAATTGGCGGAACAGTTACCTTCATCGCAAAGTTTGAAAACTATTCTGACAATTCATGGCCATATATGTACCATTGTCATGCGTTAACTCATGAAGACGAAGGAATGATGGGATCGTTTGTGGTTAAAAGCACCACAGGTTTAATTGAAAATAATGACTTAAACAAAGATTTTTCATTGTATCCAAATCCGGCAAAAGACAAACTTTTCATTACTTATACCGACCCAACTACG
>CANGGG010000069.1 GCA_947453415.1 Bacteroidota bacterium
ACAGAGATGAATTGATGTTAAAATACCACGAAGAATTTCCTAATTATGCTTGGAACGAGAACAAAGGTTATGGCACTTTAAAACACCGAGCGGGTATTGAGGAATTTGGCATTACACCTTATCACCGCAAATCTTTTAGGTTATTAAAGGAACAATTGGAATTATTTTAACAATTAAGATTTTTGTTCTTCTTTTAAAATTTCTGCCACTCCAAAATAATAAATTACATAAGCAATCATGGCTATGATATGATACAAAGTTTCTGTATTTAAAAATTCAGAAATTTGAAAACCTATTGATTGTACCAAAGTTGCAATGATGATAGTGACACAAGTTAGTATAAAATATAAATTGCCTTTTTTACTTTTTAAGTGAATGATATTTAAAATAAAAAACAAAATAAGAATGGGTGAATAATTGGCTATTACTAATAAAAAATTGTGCAATAAAAATGAACTTCCCACAAAAAATGCCAATTGTAAGTATGCAATAATTGAAAGTATTTTGCCAATCTTTTCACTAAAAAATGTTTGAATGGTATATTTAAACAAAAAGAAAGTTGCCAAGGCAATAAACAAATAAGTTAAAGTAGTTGGAATAAATCTTTGGTCTATTGGTTGAAAAAAACCATGATCCAAACCGCCCATAAATGCTGCCATTCCTACAAAGAAAATAAACAATACTAACTTTGACGAAGGTTTTGAAATAGAAAATTGATGCGTTTTACCAAAAAGTATTCCCGCTAAAAAAATACATAATGCTCCTAAAATAAAATCGGTAATTGAAACTAATTGAAGTGGTGTAATCATTATTTTTATAACTTATTCAAAGCAATTATATTGATTTTTAGTCACAAAAAAAGCTACTTGAAAAAACAAGTAGCTTTTTGTGTAATATTATTTTATTTGCAACTAGAAATAACAAATACTGGCCAAACTTCTCCTGTAGATGCATTCCCTCCCATATGATCAAAAGTAAAGGTATAACAACAGCCTCCACACCAAAAAGTTTGAGTAGCACTCGGAGTGCCAGGTGTACCCCATCCTGGGTCTATTCCTACTGAATCTTGATGAAATTCAAAATAACCACAATCCATAGAAATTGTAACTTTATTTGAACAGATTACATCAGGCTCAGCCGTAGGATCATAATGAACTGATAATAATTTAATGCCAGTTTCACCATTTGCAAATGTTTTGCAATCCACATTACAAATAATGTCTCCTGCACTACAATTTCCAGATGGGCTCCAACATTTTTCAAAACAAATTGTAAACTCTCTTTTACAACCTTCAGCAAAACCATTGGTATAAACCTCAGCTTTGTCGAAATGTTGACAAAATGATTCATAAGAACCTAACAAAACGAATAATACTAGAATAATTTTTTTCATAATTTGAGTTTTTTTGTTTAGCAAATGAAATACATAATTTCAGTAATACAACAATTTTTAATAAAATAAATTAAAATGATACTAATTAGTATTTTATTTATGAACAAATAAATTTTTTTTCAAAATTTTGAAGACGAAATATTTAATATAAAACCTATTCTAACAAAAAAATAATTTATGTAATATACATAAAAAAAGCTACTTGAAAAACAAGTAGCTTTTTGTGAAATATTATTTAGAAAATTATAAAGGTAATTTTACTTTTTCGCAATTAATTACTTCAATCGTTTTAGTAGTTCCAACAGTTGTATGTCTCCAAACAACAACTACTACACTTAAATTTGCTTTATTCCAATATCTTACAGATGTAGAGGGTATGTTTACAGGAACAAAGCCTAATAATGTTTTTTCAACAATTTCGCCTGAAGCAACATTACCATTTTTTAAATCATCACCAAAAGCACTTGTTGAAAATTTACCTCTTAAAACTTGATTGTGAGTATAAGGTGTTACCATTTTCGAATTTGCAACTTGATGATAAACAACTCCATCTTCAATAACTAAAGCTGATACTTTAAAATCACCTTTATCATCTTTTAAAAATTTAGTTCTAGTAATAACATTATAGATTCCATCTACATTTTTAATTGAAACATTTACTGCTGCAACTGGTGCTTGAGAAGAAAAAGTATTTACATAACCAGCATATGCAGTTCTTGCTGTAGAAGCACTTCCTGATGATGGTGCATTAGGTGGAACTAAAAAAGTAGGAGCACTGTAACTACCTCCAGAAATAATTAACTGAATTAGTTCGCCTCCAGCTGTGTTTGCATCTGAAACATCAGCCATAGAATCTTTTGCAGGCGCATTAGTATGAACCACAACTCCAATAACTTTATCTTTCATATTTAAATCATTCGCTACAGCGTCATAATTTGGAATTCCTACTGAACCACAAGGGTTACATTCGCTTCCTGTGTAATATAAAAATAATGCTTTCTTAGTTGATTTGAAAGTTTCTACATTTGAATCTGCTGGTGTTGTAGTTGCTTCTTTGCTACAGCTAGCAAACATTAATGATGCAGCAGATAACGCAAGCATCGAAATTTGTAAAAATTTGTTTTTCATTTTAGTATTTGTTTAGTTTTTGTTTAGTTTTATAAAATGCATATTTATAAAATTATCAATTACAAAACAACATTTTATTGTAATTTTTTTTTAAATTCAAAAAAAATTCAATGAATACCCATGTCTAACAATCAAATTACAAATTAAAATTATTGTATAAAAGCATACTGCAACAAATTTGCGCCCATTTTTAGCGCTTGTTGCCTTACTGTTTCTGGATCGTTATAAATATCTTGGTCTTCCCAACCGTTTCCTAAATCACATTCGTAAGTATAAAAACAAACTACACGTCCTTTATATATTAAGCCAAAACCTTGTGGTGCTTTACCTTCATGTTCGTGTACTTTTGGTAATCCTTTGTTAAAGTCATATTTTTGGTGATAAATTGGGTGATTCCAAGGTAACTCTACAAACTCTAATTCTGGAAATACTTTCTTCATTTCTCGTCTGAAAAATAAATTTAAACCATAATTATCATCTGCATGTAAAAAGCCACCTGCCATTAAATAATTGCGTAAATTTTCAGTTTCTTGTTTGCTAAAAACAATGTTTCCATGTCCGGTTAAATGTATAAATGGATAGTTGAAAATATCTTTACTTCCTACTTCTACAATGTCCTCCTCAGGCATTAAACCAATTTTTAAATTATCGTTACAAAATTTTATTAAATTAGGCAATGAAGTTTTATTGGCATACCAATCTCCTCCCCCATTATATTTAAGCTTAGCAATTTTTAAATTGGGCTTTTGAACAAACGAAAAAACAGTAAAAAGTAGTAAAGAAACTACTAATAATTTGATGGTTTTATTAAACATATTTATTGATTTGATAATGGTCAAAAATACAAATTATTTTTTACCACGTGGATGAAAATTAATGATTACTTCGTGTAAATATTCTTTACTAATATGCGTGTAAATTTCTGTAGTAGTAATGCTTTCGTGTCCTAACATTTGCTGAACTGAACGCAAATCAGCACCTGCTTCTACCAAACTAGTAGCAAATGAATGACGCAATGTATGCGGACTGATATTTTTTTTGATTCCGGCTTTTAAAGCCATTTCTTTGATAACTAAAAAAATATAAACCCTGCTTAATTTTTTTCCTCTACGGTTTAAAAAAATAATGTCATTACAATCTTTATCAATGCTTAGTTTATTCCTAACGCTATGAATATATATATCAATTTCCTTCAACGCTTTTTCAGAAATAGGAACTAACCTTTCCTTGTTACCTTTTCCAACTACTCTAATAAATTCATCTGCCACATATACATCAGTAATTTTTAAATTAATTACTTCACTTACTCGCAAACCACAACTGAACATGGTTTCAATGATTGCATGATTTCTTGTTGATTCATCTTTACTTAAATCAAGTGTTGCTAGCATTTCATCTATTTCATATACTGCTAAGGTATCAGGAATTTTACGCGTAACTTTTGGACTTTCTAATAATGCAATTGGATTTATTTTAATTAAATCTTCCATCAATAAATAATGATAAAAAGATTTTAAACCACTAATAATTCTAGCCTGACTGGTACTATTGATTCCTAATTCATTGATAAATTTCAAAAAATCACGCAGAGTTTTGATGGTTATTTCGTTAGGTTCAACTTGACTTTCTTTTATACTTAAATATTGGCAAAGTTTTTCTACATCTCGCACATAAGCTTCAATACTATTTTTGGATAGCGATTTCTCCAATTGCAAGTATGCTTTAAAACCTATGATGTATGAATGCCACACTTTAGAAAATTTTGAATGTTGAATTTTGAATGTTGAATTTTGGATGTTGAATTTTGGATGTTGAATTTTGGATGTTGAATTATTTCCTTAAACACTTAAAAACTTAAACACTTAAAAACTATGAACTACGAAACTTTCAAACTCAAATCAATGCTTTTTGCTGAATGAGTAAGCGCTCCAATTGAAATAAAATCGACTCCTGCTTTAGCAAAATCAGTAATTGTGTTGATGGTAATTCCGCCACTTGCTTCAGTTTCATAAGCTCCATTTATTAAATCTACAGCTTGTTTGATCAAATCAGGAGTAAAGTTATCAAGCATAATTCTATTCACACCACCAACGGCTAGTACTTGTTTTACTTCATCTAAATTTCTAGTTTCTATTTCTATTTTCAAATCTAACTGATTTGCTTTTAAATAAGCATGTGTTTTTTCAATGGCTTGTTTAATTCCACCAGCAAAATCAATGTGATTATCTTTTAACATGATCATATCATATAAGCCAATTCTATGGTTAAAACTTCCACCAATTTTTACTGCATATTTTTCGAACAAACGCATGCCAGGCGTAGTTTTTCGTGTATCAAGTACTTTTGTTTTGTAATCTTTTATTAAGTCACTAATATTTCTACTTTGCGTAGCAACTCCACTTAAACGCTGGCAAAAATTAAGTACCAAACGTTCGGCAGTTAAAATTGAAACTGATTTACCTTCAACTGTAAAAACAATGTCACCAATTTTAAACATGTCACCATCTTTAAAATTAGTTTTAAAAACCAATGTAGGATCTATTTGATGGAAAATAAATTCAGCTAATTCCAATCCGCAAATAACACCTTCTTCTTTTGCTACGCAATAAGCATTTCCTAATTTGCTATTTCCAATACAAGCCAATGAACTATGGTCGCCAGCGCCAATGTCTTCTCTCAAAGCAATGTCAATTAATGCTTGTATATCGGGTAATTGTAATAAGTTTTTCAATGTAAATTTTATTGTTTTATGAAAGAAAATCTTCGTTAATTAACGAACATATTTTTTAAACATACTTTTTATTTTAAGACTGATAACTCCTAAAATAGCTTCTTTAAATATATGTTTACTCATTTTAGATTCACCCAAAGTTCTGTCGGTAAAAATAATTGGAACTTCCACAATGTTAAATCCAAATTTTGAAGTGGTAAATTTCATTTCAATTTGAAAAGCATAACCTCTGAATCTGATTTTATCTAATTCAATTGTTTCTAAAATGATTCGTTTATAACATACAAATCCAGCAGTTGTATCGCGAATTGTTAGGCCAGTAATCATCCTAACATAACTGCTAGCAAAATAGCTCATTAATACTCTATTCATTGGCCAATTAACTACATTAACACCAGTAATATAACGAGAGCCAATGGCTAAATCAGCTCCATTTTTACAGGCATCGTAAAGTTTCACTAAATCATCGGGATTATGACTAAAATCGGCATCCATTTCAAAAATATACTCATATTGTTGATTCAAACACCATTTAAATCCAGCAATGTAAGCAGTGCCTAATCCGTTTTTATCTTTACGAGAAAGTAAATGTAACCTACTAAATTCTTTTTGTAGTTTAATTACAATATTTGCCGTTCCATCAGGCGAATTATCATCAACGATTAACAAATCAAATTCGGGCTGTAAACTCATTACTTTTCTAATAATGTTTTCAGCATTTTCTAGCTCGTTATAAGTTGGAATAATTACAATTTTATCGTTCATAAATATTTTCAATAATAATCTTAAACAATTTATTTTGCAATTTACATTATTATTGAAGTGAATTTTATTTAAAATAATTTTGAACAAAGCAGCTTTTTTTGACCGTGACGGTGTGTTAAACCTTGAAATTGGGGACTATATAAAACAAATTGATGATTTCAAATTGTTGCCATTTATTTTCGAAAATTTAAAAAATTTACACAATGAAGGTTATTTATTGTTTGTAATTACCAATCAAGGGGGTATTGCAAAGCAATTTTATACACATGAAACATTAAAAAAAATGCATGATTTTTTACAGCATGAATGTAAAAAACATGGTTTTGAATTTACAGAAATATTCTATTGCCCACATCATCCAATTACAAGTAATTGTATTTGTAGAAAACCTGGTAGTTTAATGGTTGAAAAAGCCATTGCGAAATACAATGTAGATGTTACTAAAAGTTTTTTTATTGGCGACAAAGAACGAGACATTACTTGTGCAAATGATGCAGGTGTTAAAGGTTATTTGATTGAATCAAATGAAGACATTACCACAATCATTAATCATGAAATTAATTTAAACTTTTTGATTAATAACAACTAAATTTTACTTTTTCAATGAAAAATATTTTAATAAAAATATCAATATATATCATTTTATCTGTGCTGATAAGTCCAGTTTTTAGCCAATCTTTTACGCTTCACGATTTAGATACAATCAATGTAACAATTGACGGAAAAAAACAAGGATTTTGGCGTTATTACTGGCCTAATGATGATTTAAAATACGAAGTTTTTTATGAAAATAATGAAAAACAAGGCATTGAAATTAAATTTTTTGATGCACAAGATTGTATTGAATTAAGCAACACTTTTAAAAATGGCGTTTTGGAAGGACCAAGTGTTTCTTTCTTTCCAAATTGTAGCACACGTTGTGAAGAAATATTTAAAGAGGGTGTAAAAAATGGTTACGAACGATGCTACGATGAAGCTGGATTTATGCTTACAGAAGGTAATTTTGCTAAGGGAGAGTTAGTTGGTTCCTATGCACATTTCGACAAAAAAGGTTATGTAACTTATGAGGCTCCAACTAAAGAAGCCATTACTACCATTAAGTTCGACAAGTTCTTATCAGGTGAATACAAACTGAAAGATTCTACTATTTTTAAAGCCTTTAAAAGAAATACACAATGGAGAAAAATTTCGATGGTAGTAGATATGACCGGAAGTATGTTTCCATATATAGGTCAATTGCTAATTTGGTATAAGCAAAATTATGAAAGTGAAAAGATTATGTATTACACTTTATTTAATGATGGTGGCGAGCTAGCCGATGAATTAAAAAAAATTGGAAACGTTGGTGGCGTTTATTGTTTTGAAGCAAAAGATTTTAAGAAATTTAAGAAAGATGTAGATGAAACACGCAAAAAAGGTGGAGATCGCCAAGGTGGTGACGATGCTGAAAACGATTTAGAAGCTGTTTATAAAGCTGTAACCACTTTAAAAGGTTATAGCGATATTGTTTTAGTAGCAGATGACAGCCCTGTAAGAGATATGTCTTTATTGAAAAGAATTAAAAAGCCAATTCATGTAATTATTTGTGGAACTGCCAAAGGTATTAATTCTGAATATTTGAAAATTGCTTATCAAACAAAAGGAACTATTCATACAACCAACGATGATTTGGATATGAAAACATTGGTAAACGGTTTAGAATTTACCATTGGTGATGATATTTTCCTTTTCAAAAATGGTGAATTTGTTTGGATGGATGCTGTGGTGAAATAAATTACAAAGTGTTGAAGTGTTGAAGTGTTTTTAAATTAAAATTCTCAACCCTCATTTCTCAACTCAATTTCATCATTCATACTTCATCATTCATCATTCATACTTCCTCACCACTAATCTTCCAAAACTTCCATTTTCTTTTTCAATAACCTATCGTTAAATTTCCTAATTACTCTTTCATATTCACCAATAGAAAACAATGCTTTTTTCTTACGCATATAGGTAATTATATCGCCTCCAGGATATAAACCCATATCGTTTTTTAATCCATTAAACGGACTAGGTAAAGATTGCATTTTCACATCATAAACATGTAAACCGTAGGTAAATCTGTTAGCAAACTCCGATACATCTTCACAAAACGACGCAATAAAAAAATTTGTTGTATCAAATGTTTCTGGAGTTGAAATAGTATTCATGTTTTCATCCACAAATACATTTGTGAAATTTTTATTGGTTATTTTTATGGCGGAAGAATCTGAGAAAAACAACACTTTACTGAACTTAAAATCTCTTGTAAATTTTTCAATAACCATTTTATTCGTTAATTCTTGTTGGTAAAAAAGCTCTCTAATTTCGTTCTTTCTTCCAGCACTTTGTAAAGCATTTACTTCGTTTTGATTTGGTGTTGGAAGCATTACTAATAATGTTCCTTTGCTTAATTTTACTACTTGTTTTTGTGTTTCAGCATCAATATCAAATAAAGCTTTACCAATTTGCACCGCACTTAAACGAATTCCAAATTCAATTAAACTTGGCCTACCTTGAACGTAATTGATATTATTTTGATTGGTAAAACTATGTGTATATTTTATGTCAAAATAACCAATTTTACTGAACTTAAGACTTAAACCTAGCATGCCAGATATATCGATGTCGCCTGCTTTGTTTTTATTAGTAGCCACTCCACTTTGTGACAAACGATATTCGCCATTTTCTAAAATTTCGGAATAGCTATAAAGTAAATAAGATGGCCTAAGTCCTAGTATAATTCTTAAATCAGAACTACTTCTATCAGGAATTAAATGCAAAGCAAATGAAGGATCATAATAATAACCGCCATATTGATTGTCTATTGTATTTTCTCTACAACTAATTAAATTTAATGCAATTGGTTCAACCGCAAAATCCCATAAACTGATAAAACTATTGATATAATATTTACTTACAGGTTTTGTAAAAAATATACTAATTCTTGGCTGAGATTTTCCTACATAATTTCCAAATTGCGATCCTATTAAATTGAAATTCCCTCCTATTTCTACGCCAAAATTAAAATTATCGGGATCCATTTTATGGAGCAATAATTTTTTTGGTTCTTCAATTTTAACAGGCTTTTTTTTCTTACTATTTATTGGATTTATAACTTGTGCATTTGCAAAATGCAATAACAAAAAATTGCTTACAATTATATAAATGAAGTATTTGTATATTTTTATCATGATTTAGCTTTCGGTATTTCTTATAAAGTCAATATTTCTTTTCAAACCGTTGTATTTGGTTCTTTTTACAGCCGATTTTTTAAACAATTGGCTGAAAACTTGTTCAGTAATTTCTTGCCAATCTTGTTGATTCATGTTTAATAGTTGTTCATTGGGTTCAAATTTTGGTTCATGATGTGGTTTTGAAAACTTATTCCATGGACAAACATCTTGGCAAACATCGCATCCAAAAGCCCAATTATCAAATTTTCCTTTCATTGAAGTTGGAATTGCTTCCTTTAATTCTATGGTAAAATAACTGATACATTTACTTCCATCTACTATTGTTGGTGCTACTATTGCTTGTGTTGGACAAGCATCAATACATGCTGTACATGTGCCACAATGATCGGTTACAACACCGTCATGATTTAATTCTAAATCTATGATAAGTTCTGCCAAAAAGTAAAAAGATCCATTTCCTTTATTGATTAAATTTCCATTCTTTCCAATCCAACCCAAACCACTTTTAGCAGCCCAAGCACGTTCTAAAATTGGCGCAGAATCCACAAAACACCTTCCACTCACTTCCCCTATTTCTAGTTGAATATATAATAATAATTCCTTTAACTTTTCTTTTACTACATCATGGTAATCCTCACCATATGCATATTTTGAAATTTTAGGTGCAAATGAATCCAATTGATTTTTAGGTGTAAAATAATTATACATTAAACTTACCACCGATTTTGCGTCTTCAACCAAAAGCGTTGGGTCTAATCTTTTGTCAAAATGATTTTCCATATAAGCCATTTTGCCATTCTTATTTTCCTTTAACCATTTTTCTAATTTGGGCGCTTCGCTCAATAAAAACTCAGCTTTACTGATGCCACAAAAGCTAAAACCCAATTGTTTTGCTTTCTCTTTTATTAGTTTTGTATGTTTAATTTTGTTTGGCATTGCAATTGACAAATGTGATTACTTATATTTGAAATAAAAAGAAATAAATTATGGTATTTATAGTTGAAATAAAACTGCCTGAAGAAATTGATGAAAAATTTATGCGTAAAATCCCTAGTCACAGGGCTTTTATCAACTTATTAATTAATCAAGGAAAAATTCAAAGTTATACCATCAATGAAAGTAGAACCAAAGGTTGGATTATTTTTAATACTGACAATAAAGCAGAAACAGCACGTTTAATGGAACAATTACCTATTTATGAATTCATTACTTTTAGAATAAATGGTACGCTCATTCATGACAGTGAAATTTTTAGGTTTCCTAAAATGAATATGAACTAATCAATAAACGCGGATTGGGGATTGCGGAATGCGGAATGAAAAATAAATCAAAAATGTTATCAAATTTTTATTTCAAAACTTATATTTTTAAATAAAATATTTACTTTGCAAATCATAAAAACAAAACAAATAAATAAAATGGAAAACAATAATTATTCATTATTAGACGAAAAAAGTATTACCGCTACATTTATGAGTAAAGTATATTCATGGATGACATTAGCCTTAGCCATTACAGGTTTTATAGCCATGTATGTGGCCTCATCTGAAGAACTTTTAGGCTTTATTTTTGGAACTCAATATATGTTCTTAGGATTAATAATAGCTGAACTTGGCGTAGTTTGGTATTTAAGTGCTCGTGTGGCTAAATTAAGTTATTCAACTGCCGTTGCCATGTTTATTTTATATTCATGCTTAAGTGGTTTAACACTTTCAGTGGTTTTTGTTGTTTACACATCAAGTTCTATTGCTTCTACCTTTTTTATTACCGCTGGTACTTTTGCTGTAATGAGCTTAGCCGGATTTTATACTAAAAAAGATTTAAGTGGATTTGGTAGTATCATGATGATGGGTTTGGTTGGTGTTATTATAGCAACTGTAGTAAATTTCTTTTTGAAAAGTGAAATGTTAAACTACATTATTTCATACATTGGTGTAATGGTATTTGTGGGTTTAACTGCCTACGACACTCAAAAAATAAAATTAATGGCGACTCAAGTTGATGGCGAAAATGCAAAAAAAGCTTCAATCATGGGTGCACTTACACTTTACTTAGACTTTGTGAATTTATTCCTTTACTTGTTAAGAGTGATGGGAAATAGAAAATAGACGATAGTCGATAGTCGATAGACGATAGTCGGTAGTTGATGAACAACATATAATAGGCAATCTTTCTCCCGATGAATCCGGTTTTTAATTTTCTAATCTTTTAATTTTCTAATCTTTCAATTTCCAAAATGAACTATTCTTCCCAACAACTTTCTTTATTTACCCAAAAAGTATTTAAAAAATGTGGAATGAATTCAGATGATGCTTTGCAAGCCGCAGCTGTTTTAATTGCAGCAGATTTACGTGGAATTGATTCACATGGAGTAGCACGTTTAAGTGGATACGTGAGGCTTTTTGAGGCCAAACGTGCCAACATGAATGCCAATCATAAAATTATTCATGAAACGCCAAGTACTGCAACAGTAGATGCAAATGAAGGATTAGGTTTGGTTGTTGCTCCAAAAGCAATGGAAATTGCCATTGAGAAAGCAAAAAATGTTGGAACAGGTTGGGTTGCTATTCAAAACAGTAACCATTTTGGAATAGCTGCCTATCATGCAATGAAAGCACTGCCTCATAACATGATTGGAATAGCAATGACCAATGCTAGTCCTTTAGTAGCGCCAACTTTTAGTAAACAACGAATGCTGGGAACTAACCCAATTTGTTATGCTTTTCCCACTTCCAAACATTTGCCAATAGTAATAGATATGGCCACAAGTGCTGCCGCAAATGGAAAACTAGAAATAGCACAAAGAACAGGAAAATTAATTCCTAATAATTGGGTTCAAACCAAAGAAGGAAATGAATCAATGAATGCCAATGAACTTTCAAATGGAGGTTCATTATTGCCACTTGGCGGACACAAAGGTTATGGTTTAGCCAGTATTGTTGATATTCTTTGTGGTGTATTAAGTGGCGCAAATTATGGACCTTGGGTTCCACCTTTTGTATCTTTTTTAAATCCATTGCCCAATTTACCTGGAAATGGAATTGGTCATTTTTTGGGTGCCATGCGAATTGATGCATTTAGACCAGCAGATGATTTTAAAAACAACATGGATAATTGGATTGATTCATTTAAAAATGCTGAAAGAATTAATGAAAATCAAACTGTAATCATTCCAGGAGAACCAGAATATTTTTTAGAAATGGAAAGAATAAAAAATGGTATTCCTTTGAATGAAAAGGTAATTTTAGACTTGCAAGAGTTGGCCTATAAATTTAATTTATCGTTATAAAAAAAATGCTGTTTGAAAATATAAAAATTATACTTGCTTCCAAATCTCCAAGGAGACAAGAGTTAATTAAAGGTCTTGAATTTCCATTTGAAGTAGCATTATTTGATGTGGATGAATCATATGATAATTCACTTATAAAACATGAAATTCCTTTGTTTTTAGCTTCAAAAAAATCAGAATTTTACCCAAAACAAATAAATGATCATGAAGTATTGCTTACAGCAGATACTATTGTTTGGGTAAATAATCATGTATTAAATAAACCAGAAAACGAACAAGAAGCTTTTGAAATGTTATCTGAAATATGCGGAACCACGCATGAAGTATTTACTGGTGTTTGCTTAAAATCAAATAACAAAAGCATTACATTTTATGATAGAACAGAAGTGACTATTAAAAATTTAAACGCTGATGAAATCTGGCATTATATTCATGAATACAACCCATTAGATAAAGCGGGAAGTTATGGAATTCAAGATTGGTTTGGATATACAGCTGTTGAAAAAATAAATGGTTGCTTTTATAACGTAATGGGATTACCAATTAATAAAGTTTATGATGCTTTAAAAAAAATTTAGCAAATATTACATACTAAAAAGCGCACCTTCTTTCATTGAAAAATTAGAACAAACCAATTTTTTTATTTCTGCCATTTCAATAATTACTTCTATTAAAATTGATGCAATGGGAATGTATTCAGCTCTAAAATCAAGCATTCCTTTTAGATTCAATCGTTGTTCTAGAGTTGAGGTAATCATCATTTCTTTAAAGACTTCAAATTC